>JAWWCG010000073.1:0-10441 GCA_033720555.1 Kiloniellales bacterium
GAGGTCGTCGCGGCTCAGGCCGTGGCGCTCCAGGAAGTCGTCGAGGGCCTCGAGGTAGTGGGCCCGGATCAGGTTGGGGATGTCCTTGGAGAACAGGACGCCGAAGCCGTCGTCCTCGACCCGCCAGCCCATGACATCCAACGAGCGCGGCCAGCGGTATTCCCCCCAGTGGCAGATCGCCGGCCCCGCCGCCGCCGCCGCCGCCGGTTCCATCGTCGCCCCGCCTTTGGCCGCGCCGTCTTCGCCATCGGCGGTGACCAGCGCGGCGCAGGCGCCGTCGCCGAACAGCGCGGTGGCGACGATGTTGGCGCGGCTGGGGTCGTTGGCCCGGAAGGTGAGGCCGCACAGCTCGACCACGAGCAAGAGCACCCGGCTGCCCGGTTTCGCCCGGGCCAGGGCGGCGGCGCGGGCGAGGCCCAGCGTGCCGCCGGCGCAGCCGAGCCCGAACACCGGCAGCCGCTCCACGTCGGGTCGGAAGGGCAGGCGATCCATCAGGCGCGCGTCGAGGCTGGGGGTGGCGAGGCCGGTGGTGGAGACGCACACGATGGCGTCCACCTGCCTGGCCTCGAGGCCGGCCTGGGCGAGGCCGTCGCGGGTCGCGGCCGCGAGCAGGTCGAGGGCGTTGTCGAGGTAGAGCTGGTTGCGCTCCGGCCAGCCGGCCGGCTCCAGGTACCAGTCCAGCGGCACGCAGGAGCGGCGCTCGGCGATGCCCGCGTTCTCGAAGATCGGCAGCAGGTAGTCGATCTCGCCGTCGGGGCCGTCGAAGATGCGCCGCGCGATGGCGGCGACGTCGCGCTGCGCCAGCCGATGACGCGGCACCGCCGTGGCGAGAGACAGGAGACGAGGCGTGACGGGCATGGCGGCGGATTCCGGCTCAGCTCGATAGATGGGTTGCCCGCGCGCGCTTTCAGCGCCGCCGGGGTCAACTTATCGTGTTCTTAAGGCCCTGATCGCGACCGGGCGGGCCTTGGCCGCGGAACCGGCCAGGGGCGCGCCGCCGGCCGACTTTTGGCGGGCATATTTTGTCGCGGTGCCGACGTACCCTATATAATCTTGGTCCGCGCGATTTCCCGCATCGAAAGGCTGGCCGTTAGACTCCGCATGGCACGACGCAAGACCCGAGACCGTGGGCCCGGCGGCCCGCCGCAGGAGGACCGACCGCCGCGGCCGGAAGACTTGCGCCTGGGGCTGACGGCGCGTCTGCGCAACTATTTCCTGGCCGGCGTGCTGATCACCGCGCCGATCAGCCTGACCATCTGGATCGCCTGGAACCTGATCGATTTCATCGACAGCCGGGTGACGCCGCTGTTCCCGGCCAAGTGGAATCCGGAGACCTACCTGCCGTTCACCGTGCCCGGGCTTGGCGTGGTGGTCATGGTGATCGTCCTCACCCTGGCCGGTTTTCTCGCCGCCGGCCTGTTCGGGCGCGCCCTCATGAGCATCGGCGAGAGCATGCTGGCCCGGGTGCCGGTGGTGCGCAGCCTCTACAGCGGCACCAAGCAGATCTTCGAGACCGTCCTAGCCCAGCAGTCGAACGCTTTTCGCAAGGTCTGCCTGATCGAATATCCCCGGCGCGGCACCTGGGCGATCGGCTTCGTCACCGGCCAGACCGTCGGCGAGGTGCAGCGGCGCACCGGCGACATGGTGATCAACGTCTTCATCCCGGCCACCCCCAATCCGACGACCGGCTTTCTGCTGTTCGTGCCCGAGCGCGACGTCCACGTCCTCGACATCACGGTGGAGGAGGGGATCAAGCTGGTGATCTCCGGCGGCATCGTCGAGCCGGGGGCGGCCGACGCGAGCGCGGACTGGCACCTGGCCGATGTGCTCGAGCGCAAAGCGGCCCAGCCGGCCGAGGCCACGGCGCCACCGCGCCCCAAGGCGCGCCCGAAATCCGCCTTGGCGATCCGGATCCGCAACTACTTCTTCGCCGGCATCCTGGTCACCGCCCCGATCAGCCTGACCTTCTGGCTGGTGTGGAAGTTCGTCACCTTCGTCGACAACCGCGTGATGCCGCTCATCCCGCCGGTCTGGAACCCGGAGACCTATCTGCCGTTCGACGTGCCCGGCCTCGGCCTGGTGGTCGCGGTGATCGGCCTCACCTTCATCGGCTTCCTGACCGCCGGCTTCACCGGCCGCATGATCACGCGCCTCGGCGAGCAACTGCTCTCCCGGGTGCCGGTGGTCCGCTCGATCTACGGCGCCCTCAAGCAGATCTTCGAGGCGGTCCTGGCGCAGAAGTCGAACGCCTTCCGCGAGGTGGTGCTGATCGAGTACCCGCGCGAGGACGTCTGGGCGATCGGCTTCATGACCGGGGCGACCCAAGGGGCGGTGCGCCGCAAGGTCGACAACGACGTGGTCAACATCTTCCTGCCGACCACGCCCAATCCCACCTCGGGCTTCCTCTTGTTCGAGCCGAAGGAGCGCACCCAGCACCTCGACATGACGGTCGAGGAGGGGCTGAAGATGGTGGTGTCGGGCGGCATCGTCACGCCGCCCGATCCGGGCGCGGTCGGTGCGGCGGGTGCGGGGGGCGCGGGCGACGCGGCGGAACCCAAAGCCGGGGACGCCAAGACCCCAGACGCCAAGTCTCCTGACGCCGAGCCCGCCGGCGGCGCCGCGGCCGAGGGCGGCCAGGTGGTCGAGCCGGTGATCAGCCGGAGCGCAGAAACCTGACCGCGGCGTCCCGCTCGAAGAGATAGAGCAGGGTCCTGAGCGCCTGGCCGCGCGCCCCCTCCAGCTCGGGATCGCGCTCGAGGATCAGCCGCGCGTCGTCGCGCGCCGCCGCCAGCAGCTCGCCGTGCGCGGCGAGATCGGCGAGGCGAAACTCCGGCAGGCCGCTTTGCCGGGTGCCGAGCAGCTCGCCGGCGCCGCGCAGCTTCAGGTCCTCCTCGGCGATCCGGAAGCCGTCGTCGGTCTCGCGCAGGATCTTGAGGCGCGCCTTCGCGGTTTCCCCGAGCGGTCCCTGATAGAGCAGCAGGCAGGTCGAGCGCGCCGCGCCGCGGCCGATGCGCCCGCGCAGCTGGTGAAGCTGGGCCAGGCCGAAGCGCTCGGCGTGCTCGATCACCATGACGCTCGCCTGGGGCACGTCGACGCCGACCTCGATCACCGTGGTCGCCACCAGAAGGTCGACGCCGCCCTCGGCGAACGCCCGCATCGCCCGATCCTTCTCGGGCCCCTTCATGCGGCCGTGCACCAGGCCCGCGCGGCTGCCGAAGCGTTCCTTGAGGGCCTCGTGGCGGGCTTCCGCGGCGGCCAGGTCGCTGACCTCGGACTCGGCCACCAAGGGACAGACCCAGTAGACCTTGGCGCCGCCGTCCAGCGCCCGGGCGACCGCGGCCACCACCTCGCCGATCCGCTCCAGCGGCAGGGTGCGGGTGTCGATCGGCTGCCGGCCGGCCGGCTTTTCGGTCAGGCGCGAGGAGTCCATGTCGCCGTAGGACGTGAGCATGAGGGTGCGCGGGATCGGCGTCGCGGTCATCACCAGCACGTCGACGGCCCGGCCCTTGGCGGTCAGCGTCAGGCGCTGGTGCACGCCGAAGCGGTGCTGCTCGTCGATTACCGCCAGGGCCAGGTCGCGGAACGCGACCTCCTCCTGGAACAGCGCGTGGGTGCCGACGGCGAGGCCGGACTCGCCGCTCGCCAGACGCGCGAGGATGTCGGCGCGGCTCCGGCCCTTCTCGCGCCCGGTCAGGATCTCGACCCGGACGCCGGCGGCCGCGGCCAGCGGCTCGAGGGTGGCGAAGTGCTGGCGGGCGAGGATCTCGGTCGGCGCCATGAGGACCGCCTGGCCGCCGGCCTCGACCGCGCTCAGCATGGCCATCAGCGCCACCACCGTCTTGCCGCTGCCGACGTCGCCCTGGAGCAGCCGCAGCATGCGCGCCGGCTCGCCCATGTCCGCCGTGATCTCCTGGACCGCCCGGCTCTGCGACGCGGTCAGGCGGTACGGCAGGGCCTCGACGAGGCGGGCGCGCAGCCGCCCGTCGCCGCGGATGGCGCGGCCCTTCTGGCGGCGCTGGTGGGCGCGCACCAGCGCGAGCGCGAGCTGATTGGCCAACAGCTCGTCGTAGGCGAGGCGGCCGCGCGCCGGCGTCGTCGGCTGCAGGTCGGCGAAGCCGCCCGGTGCGTGGGCGGCGGCGAGGCTGGCCCGCCAAGCGTCCCAGCCGTGGCGGGCGAGCAGCGCGGGATCGTTCCATTCCGGCAGCTCCGGCGCCCGCGCCAGCGCCGCGCGCACCGCCTTGCCGACCACCTTGAGCGACAGCCCCGCCGTCAGCGGATAGACCGGCTCGACGCTCTGCAGCTCGGCCAGGTCCTCGCGGGTGCCGATGTGATCCGGATGGGTCATCTGCAGGCGGTCCTGGAACAGCTCCACCTTGCCGCTCGCCACCCGGACCTCGCCCTCCGGCAGGACCTTGGCGAGATAGTCGGCGCGGGCGTGGAAGAACACGAGATCGATGGCGCCGGTCTCGTCGTGGCAAGGGACCCGGTAGGGCTGGCGCGGATTGCGCGGCGGGCGATGCGCGCCGACGGTGAGGGTGAGGGTGGCGATGCGGCCGGGCTCGGCCTCGCTCAGCTTCGGCGCGTAGCGGCGATCGATCAGGCCGCCGGGCAGGTGCCAGCAGAGGTCCACCACGTGGGGCCCGCAGAGGCTCTCGAACAGCTTGGCGAGGCGCGGGCCGACGCCGGGCAGCGCGGTGACCGACGCAAACAAGGGAAAGAGGATTTCCGGTCGCACGGGCGAGGGTCCGGGATGTCCGAGGTGGCCGGGGCGAAGGGCGCGGCGGCGTCTTGAGCGCCGTGCGCTTTTATAGCCAATCGCCGGCGCTTGGAACAATGCGAACGACGGCTGGGGCTAGCGCCGCTCCCGGGCGGCCCGCCAACGCCGCTGCAGCTCGTCGAAGTCGGGCGGCTCCGCCTCGAACGTCAGGTCGCCGCCGGGCAGGCGGTCGGGGTCGACCCAGGCCTGCTTGCTGCGGGTCCAGATATGGCCGACCGGCGCGAAGTCCGAGAGGTCGTCCAGGGAACCGCCTTTGAGGCTGTAAATCTCCGGATCGTCGCCGGGGGCGTGATAGAGCCGCGTGCCGCAGTTCGGGCAGAAGGCGCACCGCGTGGTGTTGCCGCTGTCGGCCGGCCGCTGCCAGACCTTCGGCGCGCCCGACACCAGCGCGAAGTCGGCGCGCCGGACCCAGAGCGAGAGGCCGAAGGCGCTGGCGGACTGCTTCTGGCATTCCGTGCAATGGCAGGCGTAGAAGGTCAGCGGCGGCCCGCTCACCCGGTAGCGCACCGCGCCGCACTGGCAGCCCCCCTCCAAGAATCGATCCATGCCTGCTTCTCCCGTCGCGGATCCATCGAATGGCAAAGCTAACATCTTCGACGGCAATGCGAACTAGACAGCGCGCGGCCCAGGTGGCATCACCAGCGCCCGGGACCAGGAACGCGTCGCAAGGGAAGGGGCGGCCATGCCGGAAAGTCTGGAACGGCGCCGCAAGCGTCTTGCGTTCCGCGCTTGGCATCGCGGCATGAAGGAGCTCGACCTGCTGATCGGCGGCTTCGCCGACCGGCACTTGGCGGCCCTGAGCCCGGCGCAGCTCGACCGCTTCGAGGCGTTGCTCGATGTGCCGGAACCGCTTATGTACCGCTGGCTCATGGGCTTCGAGTCGCCGCCGGCCGCGTACGATCACGACGTCACTAGGTTGTTGTTAAACTTTAAGTATAGTCCGCAAAATATTGAGTGAACATGGTACATTTCTGCCGGAGGTGGGCCGGCGGCTGATCGCCAACGCACCGGAAGGCGTCGAGTCCTGGCTGCTGGCGCAGCAGGCCGGCGAGGCGGCGCGCGCGACCTGGCCGCAGATCTTCGTGTGCCACGACGACGCCCGCGTGGCGCGCCTGCGCGCCGCGCTTGGCTTCTTCTGCCAGGCGCTCGAGGTGGTGACGGTGCCGGCCTGGGACTGCCTGCCCTACGACCGGGTGAGCCCGCACCGCGACGTTCTGGCGCAGCGCGTGGCCGCCCTGACGCGGCTGATCGACCGGCCGGGCGGAGACGGCGCCCCCTGCCTCGTGGTGACCACCGTCAACGCCCTGATCCAGCGCCTGCCGCCGCCGGAGGCCTTTCGCGGCCGCCGGCTGGCGCGGCGCGCCGGCGAGGTCCTGTCGCCCGACGAGCTGACCGCCTTCCTCGCCGCGAACGGCTACCTGCGCGTCGATTCCGTCGGCGAGCCCGGCGAGTTCGCCGTGCGCGGCGGCCTGGTCGACGTCTATCCGGCCTCCGCCGAGCAGCCCCTCAGGCTGGACTTTTTCGGCGACGAGCTGGAAAGCCTCCGCACCTTCGACCCGCTCACCCAGCGCACGACCGGCCAGGCCGAGGCGCTGCTGCTCAGCCCGGTCAGCGAGGTGTTCCTCGACGATGACGCCATCGCCCGCTTTCGCAGCGGCTACCGCGAGGCCTTCGGGGCGGTGCGCGGCGAGGACCCGCTCTACGAGGCGGTCAGCTCGGGGCGTCCGCACCCGGGCATGGAACACTGGCTGCCGCTGTTCTACGAGCGCCTCGCCACGCTGTTCGACTATCTGCCGGAGGCGCCGGTCTGGCTCGACCATCAGGCCGAGGAGGCGCGCGACGTGCGGCGCGAGACAATCGGCGATTTCTACGAGGCGCGGCGCACGCTGGAGGACCGCGGCGGCCTGTCCGACCAGGTCTATCGGCCGCTGCCGCCGGACCGGCTCTACCTCGAGGCGGGCGACTGGGAGCGCGCGCTGGCGGAACGCCCCGTGGCGCAGCTCTCGCCCTTCGCGGCGCCGGAGCACCAGGACCGGGTCGCCGACGCCGGCGGCCGGGCGCGGCGCGACTTCGCGGACGTCCGCGCCCAACCCGACGGGCGGCTCTACGACGCGGTCGACGCCTTCATCGCGGCCGAGCAGGACGCCGGACGAAGGGTCCTGGTCACCGGCCACAGCCAGGGCTCGCTCGACCGCCTCGCCAACCTGCTGCGCGAGCACGGGCTCGGCGGGCTGGCGCCGGTGGCGAGCTGGGCCGAGCTCGCCGGCCTGGCGCCGCGGACCGTCGGGCTGGCGCCGGTGGCGATCAACGAGGGCTTCGGCACCGCCGAGCTGACGGTCGTCAGCGAGCAGGACATCCTCGGCGAGCGCCTGGCGCGGGCGACCGCCGCGCGGCGGCGCCCGGAGAACTTCCTGACCGAGGTCTCGGCGCTCTACGAGGGCGACCTGGTGGTCCACGCCGAGCACGGCATCGGCCGCTACCACGGCCTGGAGACCCTGGAGGTGCACGGCGCCCCGCACGACTGCCTGCGGGTCGTCTACCACGGCGGCGACAAGCTGTTCGTGCCGGTCGAGAACATCGAGGTGCTGTCGCGCTACGGCTCGGACGCCGTTGGCGTCGAGCTCGACCGCCTCGGCCAGGGCGGCTGGCAGGCCCGCAAGAGCCGGATCAAGCGGCGCATCCGCGAGATCGCCGACGAGCTGATCAAGATCGCCGCCGCCCGCACCCTGAAGCACGGCGAGCCGCTGCTGCCTCCGGAGGGCGTCTACGACGAGTTCTGCGCCCGCTTCGCCTATCCGGAGACCGAGGACCAGATGCGCGCCATCGAGGAGACCCTGGACGACCTCGGCGCCGGCCGCCCGATGGACCGCCTGGTGTGCGGCGACGTCGGCTTCGGCAAGACCGAGGTCGCCCTGCGCGCCGCCCTGGTCGCGGCCATGGCCGGCTGGCAGGTCGCGGTCGTGGTGCCGACCACGCTGCTGGCGCGCCAGCACCACCAGACCTTTCGGGCGCGCTTCGCCGGCCTGCCGGTGCGCATCGAGCAGCTCTCCCGACTGGTGGCGCCGAGCCGCGCGGCCAAGGTGCGCGAGGAGGTCAGGGACGGCCTGGTCGACATCGTCATCGGCACCCACAGCCTGCTTTCGAAATCGGTCGCCTTCAAGAATCTCGGCCTGCTGATCGTCGACGAGGAGCAGCACTTCGGCGTCAAGCAGAAGGAGCGCCTGAAGCAGCTTCGCGAGGACGTCCACGTGCTCACCCTGACCGCCACGCCGATCCCGCGCACCTTGCAGCTTGCGCTCTCCGGCGTGCGCGACATGAGCCTGATCGCCAGCCCGCCGATCGACCGCCTGGCGGTGCGCACCTTCGTGCTGCCCTACGATCCGGTGATCGTGCGCGAGGCGATCCTGCGCGAGTATCACCGCGGCGGCCAGGTGTTCTACGTCTGCCCGCGGGTCGAGGACCTGCCGCGGCTGGAGGAGCGGATCCGCAAGCTGGTGCCGGAGGTGAAGCTCGCCGTCGCCCACGGCCGCATGGCGGCGCGCGATCTGGAAAAGGTCATGTCGGACTTCGTCGACCACAAGTTCGAGCTGCTGCTCAGCACCAACATCGTCGAGTCCGGCCTCGACATTCCCAGCGCCAACACGCTGGTGATCCACCGCGCCGACATGTTCGGGCTGTCCCAGCTCTATCAGCTCCGCGGGCGCATCGGCCGGGCCAAGCTGCGCGGCTATGCCTACCTCACGCTGCCGCCCGGCCGGCTCTTGAGCCAAACCGCGCAGCGCCGCCTGCAGGTCATGCAGACGCTGGACACGCTGGGCGCCGGCTTCCAGCTCGCCAGCCACGACCTGGACATCCGCGGCGCCGGCAATCTGCTGGGCGAGGAGCAGTCCGGCCACATCCGCGAGGTCGGCATCGAGCTCTACCAGCGCCTGCTGGAGGAGGCGGTGGCCGAGGCGCGCGACGGCGGCGGCAGCGCCGCGCCCGCCTGGACGCCGCAGATCAACATCGGCATGCCGGTCCTCATCCCGGACACCTACGTGGCCGACCTCAACGTCCGGCTCGGCCTCTACCGGCGGCTCGCCGGGCTCGAGGGCCGCGAGGAGCTGGACGCCTTCGCCGCCGAGCTGATCGACCGCTTCGGGCCGCTGCCCGAGGAGGTGGAGAACCTGCTGCAGGTCATGGCGATCAAGCGGCTGTGCCGCCAGGCCGGCATCGAGAAGGTGGACGCCGGCCCCAAGGGCGCCACCCTGGCGTTCCATCAGGACAGCTTCGCCAACCCCGGCGGACTGATCGAGTTCATCCAGGGCCAGCCCGGCCGGGTGCAGCTACGCCCCGATCACAAGATGGTCTACCGCCGCGACTGGCGCGAGTCCGCCGCCCGGGTCGGCGGCGTGCGGCGGCTGCTCGAGGAGCTGGCGAAGATCGCGGCCTGAGCTGGTCTGCGAGAGGATTGCGCCGCGGGGCGGCGGCTTACCAGGGCGTGACCCAGATGCCGATCGCCTTCAGATAGTCCCGCGCCGCGCTGGCGTAGGCGCCCTGGCGATAATAGGCGTTGCCGCGATTGACGTAGGCCCCGGCGTAGTCGGGACGCAGACCGATCGCCTGGCCGAAGTCCGCGATCGCCCGCTCGTCGCGGTGCTCGGCGTAATGGACCAGGCCGCGATTGAAATAGGCGCTGAAGTGCTCGGGATCGAGGCGCAGCACTTCCGAGTATTCGCCGATCGAGTCCCGGTACAGGCCCTTGACCTGCAGTTCGTAGCCGCGGCGGAAATGCGCGCGCACCTTCATGTGGTCGAGCAGCTCCGCTTCCTTGAGCTCGGTCAGGCGATAGGCCTGCTGGTATTCGCTCAGCGCCGCGCGGGTGCGCGGGCCCAACTTGCCGTCGACCGGCCCGGGATCGAAGCCCGCCTCGACCAGATAGCCCTGCATGCTCTCCACCCAGGTGCCCGGGCGGGCGGTGCCGGCGTCGGGGAGGCCGGCGAGCGCGCCGCCGTGACCGTTGCCGCCGTAACCGTTGCCGTTATGACCGTTGCCGTTGTGGTCGCCGCCGTTGAGGCCACCGCCGTTGAGGCCACCGCCATTGTGGTTCCCGCCGTTGGCGAGGGCGTCTTTGCCGGCCAGATCCAGGGCCGCGGTCTGCTGGACCGGGGGCGGCGCCGCTTGGCCGGCCGGCGCGTCCTCGACGTCGATGACGGCGATCGCCACCGGGGCCTCGAACGCGAGGCCTTGGGAATCCGTCACCCGGACCGTGATCCGGTGCCACGACGCGGCGGCGAAATCGAACGCCGCGCCTTCGGCGACGGTGACCAGGCCGCTTCGCCGGTCGATCAGGAAACGCCCGCCCGCGTCGTCGCTCAGGCGGTAGCTCAGGCGGTCGCCGGCGTCGGGATCGGTCGCCGTATAGGCCGCCGCCACGGTGCCCGGCGCGGCGGTCTCGGCGACCATGCCGTCGATCGTCACGCTGCCGCTCGGCGCCTCGTTGACGTCGGCGACCGCGATCGGGACCGCCACGGCGTCGCTCAGGCCGCGGCGGTCGGTGACCCGGGCGATCACCCGCAAGCGCGGCTGCGCCTCGAAATCCAGGCGCGCGCCTTCGGCCACGGTGAGCGCCCCGGTCGCCCGGTCGATGACGAAACGGCCGTCGGCATCGTCGTCCAGCGCATA
>JAWWCG010000074.1:0-10409 GCA_033720555.1 Kiloniellales bacterium
ACCGAGTTCACATGCCGCCCGGTCTCGTGCGACATGACCTTCATCATCTCGTCGGCCACCTTGTCGGTGCAGGTCGACCAGACGTCGACCACCTTGTTGTACTTCTCGCCGCGGGTGATCAGCCCGTCGAGGTACTGCTGCTCGAACTCCTTGACCTGTTCCTGGGCGCTGTCGACCAGCTGGTGCTTGGCCTCCGGCACGAGCAGGTCGTCCTTGCCGAACGAGATGCCGGCCCGGCAGGCGTGGCCGAAGCCGAGCGCCATGATCCGGTCGGCGAACAGCACCGTCTCCTTCTGACCGCAGTGACGGTAGACGATGTCGATGACCTCGGTGATCTCCTTCTTGGTCAGCAGGCGGTTCAGCAGCGCGAACGGCACCGCCGGGTGGCGCGGCAGAATCTCCGACAGCAGCATGCGCCCCGGCGTCGTCGCCGCCACGTGGGTCACCATTTCGCCGCTGCTGTCCATGGTGGTCATGCGCGCCCTGATCTTGCTGTGCAGCGTCACGGCGCCGACCTCGAGGGCGTGCTGGATCTCGCCCAAATCGGCGAACACCATGCCCTCGCCCGGCTCGCCCTCGCTTTCGGTGGTGAGGTAGTAGAGCCCCAGCACGATGTCCTGCGAGGGCACGATGATCGGCTTGCCGCTGGCCGGCGACAGGATGTTGTTGGTCGACATCATGAGGACGCGGGCCTCGAGCTGCGCCTCCAGCGACAGCGGCACGTGGACCGCCATCTGGTCGCCGTCGAAGTCGGCGTTGAAGGCGGTGCAGACCAGCGGGTGGAGCTGGATCGCCTTGCCCTCGATCAACACCGGCTCGAAGGCCTGGATGCCGAGGCGGTGCAGCGTCGGCGCGCGGTTGAGCAGCACCGGGTGCTCGCGGATCACCTCCTCCAGGATGTCCCAGACCTCCGGGCGCTCCTTCTCGACCATGCGCTTGGCCGCCTTGATGGTCGAGGCCATGCCGTAGAGCTCGAGCTTGGAATAGATGAAGGGCTTGAACAGCTCCAAGGCCATCTTCTTCGGCAGGCCGCACTGGTGCAGCTTGAGCTCCGGGCCGACCACGATGACCGAGCGCCCGGAATAGTCGACGCGCTTGCCGAGCAGGTTCTGGCGGAACCGGCCCTGCTTGCCCTTCAGCATGTCGGACAGCGACTTCAAGGGCCGCTTGTTGGCGCCGGTGATCACCCGCCCGCGCCGGCCGTTGTCGAACAGGGCGTCGACCGCCTCCTGCAGCATGCGCTTCTCGTTGCGCACGATGATCTCCGGCGCGCGCAGCTCGATCAGCCGCTTAAGCCGGTTGTTCCGGTTGATGACGCGCCGATAGAGGTCGTTCAGGTCCGAGGTCGCGAAGCGGCCGCCGTCGAGCGGCACCAGCGGCCTGAGCTCCGGCGGGATCACCGGCACCACGTCGAGCACCATCCACTCCGGCTTGGCGCCCGAGGCGAGGAAGGCCTCGACCAGCTTGAGGCGCTTGACCAGCTTCTTGCGCTTGGCCTCGGAATTGGTCTCCTTGAGCTCGACGCGCAGGGTGGTGCGCTCCTCCTCCATGTCGAGGGCGCCCAGCATCTGCTTCATGGCCTCGGCGCCGATCATGGCGGTGAAGGCGTCCTCGCCGTACTCGTCCTGGGCGTCGAGGTACTCCTCCTCGTTCAGCAGTTGCTGCACCTTGAGCGGCGTGAGGCCCGGCTCGGTGACCACGAAGCTCTCGAAGTAGAGCACCTTCTCGAGATCCTTCAGGGTCATGTCCAGCAGCAGGCCGATCCGGCTCGGCAGCGACTTGAGGAACCAGATATGGGCGACCGGGCTGGCCAGCTCGATGTGGCCCATGCGCTCGCGGCGCACCTTGGAAAGCGTCACCTCCACGCCGCACTTCTCGCAGATGATGCCGCGGTACTTCATGCGCTTGTACTTGCCGCAGAGGCACTCGTAGTCCTTGATCGGGCCGAAGATGCGGGCGCAGAACAAGCCGTCGCGCTCCGGCTTGAAGGTGCGGTAGTTGATGGTCTCCGGCTTCTTGATCTCGCCGTACGACCAGGAGAGGATACGCTCCGGGCTCGCGATCGAGATGCGAATCTGATCGAAGCTCTGAGTGCCGCTCGGCTGGCCGAAGAAGTTCATCAACTCGTTCATCGGTATCTCCCGGATCGCTTGAAATCAGCGTCTGTGTTCGTCCACATGCGGCGCGGCCGGCGGCGGCCGGCCCGGCGCCGCTAGTATGAGTCCTGCTTCAGCTCGACGTTGAGCCCGAGCGAGCGCAGCTCCTTCACCAAGACGTTGAAGGATTCCGGTATGCCCGCCTCGAAGTTGTCGTCGCCCTTGACGATCGCCTCGTAGACCTTGGTGCGGCCGGACACGTCGTCGGACTTGACGGTGAGCATCTCCTGCAGGGTGTAGGCCGAGCCGTAGGCTTCGAGCGCCCAGACCTCCATCTCGCCGAAGCGCTGTCCGCCGAACTGCGCCTTGCCGCCCAGCGGCTGCTGGGTGACCAGGCTGTACGGACCGATCGAGCGGGCGTGGATCTTGTCGTCGACCAGGTGGTGCAGCTTCAGCATGTAGATGTAGCCGACGGTCACCGGCCGGTCGAACGGCTCGCCCGAGCGCCCGTCGACCAGGGTGACCTGGCCGCTCGAGGCGAGCCCGGCCTGGTCGAGCATCTCGACGATGTCGTCCTCGCGGGCCCCGTCGAACACCGGCGAGGCCACCGGAATACCGCCGCGCAGGTTCTCGCTCAGCTCGACCAGCTCCTCGTCGTTGAGCTCGATCACCTCGCCCTTGTAGGTCCGCTCGCCGTAGACCTGCTTCAGCTTCTTCTTGAGGTCGTCGATCTTGGTGCCGCGGCGCACCGCATCGAGCACCTCGCCGATCTGGCGGCCCAGCCCGATGCACGCCCAGCCGAGATGGGTCTCGAGGATCTGGCCGACGTTCATCCGGCTCGGCACGCCGAGCGGATTGAGCACGATGTCGACCGGGGTGCCTTGCTCGGTATAGGGCATGTCCTCCATCGGAATGATCTTCGAGATCACGCCCTTGTTGCCGTGCCGGCCGGCCATCTTGTCGCCCGGCTGCAGCTTGCGCTTCACCGCGACGAAGACCTTGACCATCTTCATGACGCCCGGCGGCAGCTCGTCGCCGCGCTGCAGCTTGTCGACCTTGTTCTCGAAGCGCTTGGTCAGCTCGTCGATCGAGCCGTCGAACTGCTTGTTGAGGGCCTCGATATCGCCCTGGCGCTTGTCGTTCTTGACCGCGAACTGGCGCCACTGGCCCGGCGTGAAGTCGGACAGCACCTTCTCGGTGATCTTGGTGTTGGCGGCGAGCCCCTTGGGGCCGCCGACCGCGGACTGATGAACCAAGAGATCCTTGAGCCGGCCGTAGAAGCTGCGCTCGAGGATCGCCTTCTCGTCGTCGCGGTCCTTGGCCAGGCGCTCGATCTCGGCCCGCTCGATGGCGAGCGCGCGCTCGTCCTTCTCGACGCCGCGGCGCGAGAAGACGCGCACCTCGACCACCGTGCCGTTGACGCCCGGCGGCACCCGGAGCGAGGTGTCGCGCACGTCCGAGGCCTTCTCGCCGAAGATGGCGCGCAGCAGCTTCTCCTCCGGCGTCATCGGCGATTCGCCCTTCGGCGTCACCTTGCCGACCAGGATGTCGCCCGGCTGCACCTCGGCGCCGATGTAGACCATGCCCGCCTCGTCGAGGTTGCGCAGCGCGTCCTCGCCGACGTTGGGGATGTCGCGGGTGATCTCCTCCTGGCCGAGCTTGGTGTCGCGGGCCATGACCTCGAACTCCTCGATGTGGATCGAGGTGAAGACGTCGTCGCGCACGATCCGCTCGGAGATCAGGATCGAGTCCTCGAAGTTGTAGCCCTGCCACGGCATGAAGGCGCACAGCACGTTGCGGCCGAGCGCCAGCTCGCCCAGGTTGGTCGAGGGGCCGTCGGCGATGATGTCGCCGCGGTCCACCTGGTCGCCGACGCGCACCAGCGGCCGCTGGGTGATGCAGGTGTTCTGATTGGAGCGCTGGAACTTCAGCAGGTTGTAGATGTCGACCGCCTGCTCGCCGCTGGAGGTCTCCTCGCTGACCTGCACGACGATGCGCGTCGCGTCCACCTGGTCGACCACGCCGGAGCGCTTAGCGGCGATGGCGACGCCGGAATCCCGCGCCACCGTCTCCTCCATGCCGGTGCCGACCAGCGGCGCCTCGGTCTGCAGCAGCGGCACCGCCTGACGCTGCATGTTGGAGCCCATCAGCGCCCGGTTGGCGTCGTCGTTCTCGAGGAACGGGATCAGCGCCGCGGCCACCGAGACGAGCTGCTTCGGCGAGACGTCGATCAGCTCGATGTCCTGGGGGCGCGCCATGAGGTATTCGCCGCCGCGCCGGCACGACACCAGGTCGTCGACGAAGCGCCCCTTGTCGTCGAGATGGGCGTTGGCCTGGGCGATGGTGAAGCGCCCCTCGTCCATGGCCGAGAGATAGATCACCTCTTCGGAGACCGTGGAGTCCTCGACCCGGCGGTAGGGGCTTTCGATGAAGCCGTACTGGTTGACCCGGGCATAGGTGGCCAGCGAGTTGATCAGGCCGATGTTCGGGCCCTCCGGGGTCTCGATCGGGCAGATCCGGCCGTAGTGGGTGGGGTGCACGTCGCGCACCTCGAAGCCGGCGCGCTCGCGGGTCAGGCCGCCCGGCCCGAGGGCCGAGAGCCGCCGCTTGTGCGTGATCTCGGACAAGGGGTTGGTCTGGTCCATGAACTGCGAGAGCTGCGAGGAGCCGAAGAACTCGCGCACCGCCGCGGCCGCCGGCTTGGCGTTGATCAGGTCGTGCGGCATGACCGAGTCGATCTCGACCGAGGACATGCGCTCCTTGATCGCGCGCTCCATGCGCAGCAGGCCGATGCGGTACTGGTTCTCCATCAGCTCGCCGACCGAGCGCACCCGGCGGTTGCCCAGGTGGTCGATGTCGTCGATCTCGCCGCGGCCGTCCTTCAGCTCGCAGAGCTGCTTGACGATCTCGAGGATGTCCTCGCGGCGCAGGGTGCGCAGTTGATCCTCGGTCTCGAAGCCGAGGCGCGAGTTCATCTTGACCCGGCCGACCGCCGAGAGGTCGTAGCGCTCGGAATCGATGAACAGGCCGTGGAACATGGCCTCCGCGGTCTCCAGGGTCGGCGGCTCTCCCGGGCGCATGACCCGGTAGATGTCGATCAGCGCGTCCTCGCGGCTGCTGTTCTTGTCGGCGGCCAGGGTGTTGCGGATGTAGGGGCCGACGTTGATGTGGTCGATCGCCAGGGTCACCAGTTCCGTGACGCCGGCCTCGCTCAGCGTCTGCAGCATGGTCTCGCTGACTTCGTCGCCGGCCTCGGCCAGGACCTCGCCGGTCTCCTCGTTGATGTAGTCCGTGGCGATGAAGCGGCCGAGCAGATCCTCGTCCGAGACCAACTGTTCCTTCAGGCCCTTTTCGGCAAGCTGGCGCGCCAGGCGCGGCGTCATCTTGCTGCCCGCCTCGGCCACCACCTTGCCGGTCTTGGCGTCGACCAGGTCGCGGGTCAGCTTGACGCCGCGCATCCCGGCGGGCTCGAAGGCCGTCTTCCAGCCCTTGTCGGTCAGGGTGAAGGAGACCGTGTTGTAGAAGAAGGCGAGCACTTCCTCGGGGGTCATGCCGACCACCTCGTCGGGCTCGAGGTCCTTGCCTTCGGCGGCGCGCTCCTTGCGCAAGGCCGCGGTGGCGACCCCGTCGAGCGCCATCAGCAGCGTCGTCGCCGGCAGCTTGCGGCGCCGGTCGATCCGCACGTAGACCAGGTCCTTGGCGTCGAACTCGAAATCGAGCCACGAGCCGCGGTAGGGAATCACCCGCGCCGCGAACAGGAACTTGCCCGAGGAGTGGGTCTTGCCGCGGTCGTGATCGAAGAACACGCCGGGGCTGCGGTGCATCTGGCTGACGATCACGCGCTCGGTGCCGTTGATGATGAAGGTGCCGTTCGGCGTCATCAGCGGCATGTCGCCCATGTAGACGTCCTGCTCCTTGATGTCCCGGATCGAGCGCGCGCCCGTGTCCTCGTCGATGTCCCACACCACCAGGCGCAGGGTCACCTTGAGCGGCGCGGCGTAGGTGATGCCGCGCTGCTGGCACTCCTCGACGTCGTACTTCGGCTCTTCCAGCTCGTAGTCGACGAACTGGAGCTCCGCGCGCTCGGAGAAGTCGCGGATCGGGAACACCGAGCTGAACACCTCCTGGAGGCCGAGCTGCTCGCGCACCTCCGCCTTGGTGTCCATCTGCAGGAACTGGTCGTAGGAGGTCTTCTGCACCTCGATGAGATTGGGCATCCGGGTGACTTCCGGGATGCGCCCGAAATCCTTACGGATCCGCTTGCGACCAGTGAAAGACTTTGTCATTTGGCGTCCTCGTCAGCTTCGTCGTGAGCTCAGTCGTCACAGCGTCCGGGCGGACGGCGCACCGCCGTTCGCCCTCGCGCAAGCGTGCATGAGCGACCGTTCCGGCGCGCCTCGGCGGCGCGCCGGCCGGTCCCTCAGATCATTCTTCGTCCACCAGCTATGGCGTTCGTCCACAAGCTACTTCAGCTCGACCGTCGCGCCGGCGCTCTCGAGCTTGGCCTTCACCTCTTCGGCCTCGGCCTTGCCGACGCCTTCCTTGACCGGCTTCGGCGCGGCCTCGACCAGGTCCTTGGCTTCCTTCAAGCCGAGCCCGGTGATCGCCCGCACTTCCTTGATCACGTTGATCTTCTTGTCGCCGATCGAGGCCAGGACCACGTCGAAGCTGTCCTTCTCGGCCTCGGCCTCGGCCGCCTCGCCGCCCGCCGGCGCCGCCGCGGCCACCGCGACCGGCGCCGCCGCCGACACGCCCCAGGCCTCTTCCAGCTTCTTCGACAGCTCCGCCGCCTCGATCACGGTGAGCTTCGACAGCTCGTCCACAAGTTTATCTAGGTCCGCCATCTCTCTTCGTCACTCCTTGGCTTGAACTTCCGTCCGCGACCGCCCTCAGGCGGCCTCGGCTTGAGAACCGTAGGCGCTCATCACACGGGCGAGCTGGCCGGCCGGAGCCTGCAGGACGCCCGCCACCTTGGTGGCCGGGGCCTGCAGCAGGCCGACGAGCGAGCCGCGCAACTCGTCGAGCGAGGGCAGCTTGGCCAAGGCCTGGACGCCATTGACGTCCAACAGCTGCTCGCCCAACGCGCCGCCGATGATGGTCAGCTTCTCGTTCTGCTTGGCGAACTCGACGCAAACCTTGGCCGCCGCGACCGGATCCTCCGAAAAGGCCAGGGCCGTCGGCCCGGTCATCAGCGACTGCAACGCCTGAAACTTCGTGCCCTCAAGCGCGAGGCGCGTGAGCCGGTTCTTGGTCACTTTGAAGCCGGCACCGGCCTCCCGCACCTTGCGGCGCAGGGTCATGCTCTCGTGCACCGTGAGCCCCGACTGTTGGGTCACGATCACCAGATTGACCTGGCCGAAGGTTTGGTTGAGCCCGGCAACCGCCGCTTCTTTTTGTGCTCGGTCCACGGATGCTCTCCGCTCTTCGTTGAGCCGGGCCGCGCAACGGCGCGCGGCCGACCCGGTTGCACGTGGACCCCCGGAACGAAGCCCCGGATGGTCCGGTTCGCCTGTCCCGGAAGCTCAAGCCTCGGCGGCCCCTCGCGGGGACCGGAGCCCTTTCGCTTCCTGTCTATGCAGGCCCCCTCGGGGCTTAAGCCCGCGCCGGCCAAGGCAAGAAACGCGGCCGGTCGCGCGGCACCTGCAGTCTCGGACAGGGTGGGCCGGAGGACCGCCCGCACCGGGCGACGCCACCGTCCCGCACTCCGCCGCCTCCAGGTGAGAAGCGGCGAAATCTCGTCTCTCGCCAGCCGCCGGCGGGTCAGGCCCGCGCGGCCAGGCTGGCCACGTCCACCTTCACGCTCGGGCCCATGGTCGAGCTGAGCGACACCTTCTTGATGTAGGTGCCCTTGGCCCCGCTCGGCTTGGCCCGGCTGACGGCATCGACGAAGGCCTTGACGTTCTCCAAGAGCGCCTCGTCGGAAAAACTCGCCTTGCCGACGCCGGCATGGACGATGCCGGCCTTCTCGGCGCGGAACTGCACCTGGCCGCCCTTGGCGGCCTTGACCGCCTCGCCGACGTCGTTGGTCACCGTGCCCAGCTTCGGATTGGGCATCAGGCCCCGCGGGCCGAGGATTTTGCCCAGCTTGCCGACCACCGGCATCATGTCGGGCGTGGCGATGCAGCGTTCGAACTCGATCTGGCCCTCGCTCACCTTGGCCGCCAGGTCGTCCGCGCCGACCACGTCGGCGCCGGCCGCCTCGGCCTCCTCGGCCTTGGCGCCCTTAGCGAACACCGCGACCCGCACCGAGCGGCCGGTGCCGTTGGGCAGCACCACGGCGTCGCGCACGTTCTGATCGGCGTGACGCGGATCGACCCCGAGGTTCATGGCGATCTCGATCGATTCGTCGAACTTCGCGCCGGCCCGCTCCTTGATCATCTTGACCGCTTCCTCGAGCGCGTAGACCGCGGTCGGATCGATGCCCTCGCGGGCCTTGACGTGCCGTTTTCCCTTACGTGCCATGGCCGCTACTCCGTCACTTCCAGGCCCATCGACCGCGCCGAGCCGGCGATGATCTTCGCCGCGGCGTCAATGTCGTTGGCGTTGAGGTCCGGCATCTTCTTCTCCGCGATCTCGCGGACCTGGGCCATGGTGACCCGGCCGACCGTCTCGCGCCCGGTCGCGCCCGCGCCCTTGCCGACCCGCGCCGCCTTGCGCAGGAAATAGGCTGCCGGCGGGGTCCGGGTCTCGAAGCTGAAGGAGCGGTCGGCATAGGCCGTGATGACCACCGGCGTCGGCGTGCCGGGCTCCATGGACTGGGTGGCCGCGTTGAACGCCTTGCAGAACTCCATGATGTTGAGGCCGCGCTGACCCAGCGCGGGACCCACCGGCGGCGAGGGGTTGGCCTGCCCCGCCGGAATCTCCAGCTTGATGTAACCAGCAATCTTCTTCGCCATGATTCGTCCCTATCGTTTCGGGGCGGCGCGGTGCGGTCCCGGCCCTGGGCTTCGGGCGGCGACCTTCCGCACCTGGTGCCGCGGGCGCCGTCGGCGGCCGCCTGGCGAGCGGCCCCGGCCCGGCGCGTCCGCGGCCGGTCTTAAAGCTTCTCCACCTGGCCGTACTCCAGCTCCACCGGCGTCGAGCGCCCGAAGATCGAGACCGCGACCTTGAGCCGGGCGCGCTCCTCGTCGACCTCCTCGACCATGCCGTTGAACGAGGTGAAGGGCCCGTCGCTGACCCGCACCTGCTCGCCGACCTCGAAGATGACCGAGGGCTTGGGGCGCTCCACGCCCTCCTGAACCTGGTGGTGAATGCGCTCCGCCTCGGCCTGGGAGATCGGCGTCGGGCGGCCGCGGGGCCCCAGGAAACCGGTCACCTTGGGCGTGTCCTTCACCAGATGCCAGGTGTCGTCGATCAGCTCCATCTTGATCAGCACGTAGCCGGGAAAGAACTTGCGCTCGGCGTTGATCCGCTGGCCGCGGCGCATCTCGACGACCTCCTCGGTCGGCACCAGGATCTCCTCGAAATAGTCCTCCATGCCCTTCTGGCGAGCCTGCTCGCGGATCGAATCCGCGACCTTCTTCTCGAAGCCCGAATAGACATGGACGACATACCAACGCTGGGCCATCGGGATTACGCTCCCAAACCGAGTATCTGTCTGACGCCGAACGCCAGCACTTGATCGACCAGGAAGAAGAACAGCGCCGCCAGGACGACCATCAAAAGCACCATCCCGGTGGTGATGGTGGTCTCCTTGCGTGACGGCCAGGTGACCTTGGAGACCTCCTGCCGCACTTCCCGGACAAACTGGCCCGGATTGATTTTCGCCATCGTTCCGCCTTCGTCTTCGTTCGACGCGCCGTCGAAAGTCCGTCGCCGGTTTCTCTGCGCGGGCGCGCCACCTGTGTTGCTCGCCTGTGTCGCCCGCCCGTGTTACCCGCTCTTCCGCGCTCACTTCCCGGAGCTGGCAGGAGTGGAGGGACTCGAACCCCCAACCCCCGGTTTTGGAGACCGGTGCTCTGCCAGTTGAGCTACACTCCTAACTCCTCGCCTTCGGCCAAAGCCTCGCGTGGGCCTCGCGTGGCACGCGCGCGCTCGGCCGCCGCTTTAAGCGCGCCTTCGGCTACTTAAGGATGCTGGCGACCACGCCGGCGCCCACCGTGCGCCCGCCCTCGCGGATCGCGAAGCGCAGGCCCTCGTCCATCGCGATCGGCGCGATCAGCTCAACCTCCATCGAGGTGTTGTCGCCCGGCATCACCATCTCCGTGCCCTCCGGCAGCGACACCACTCCCGTCACGTCCGTCGTCCGGAAGTAGAACTGCGGCCGGTAATTCGTGAAAAACGGCGTGTGACGACCGCCCTCCTCCTTGGTCA
>JAWWCG010000075.1:0-10361 GCA_033720555.1 Kiloniellales bacterium
CAGTAAACGGCCGATCGTGCAGATCCTGGAGCCGCGCATCGTCAATACGCTCATTCTCTCGGGCATCGCCTTCATGCTCTACCTGCCGCTGGCGCTCATTCCCGCCATGCTGCAGGCCGTCAACCGCGACCGCCCGATCGACCACGGCTTCTCCACCATCACCCTGGTGCTGCTGTCGACTCCCGATTTTCTCCTGGCAACGCTGCTGCTGATCGCGTTCGT
Source organism: Kiloniellales bacterium (assembly GCA_033720555.1). Classification (GTDB taxonomy): domain Bacteria; phylum Pseudomonadota; class Alphaproteobacteria; order Kiloniellales; family JAKSDN01; genus CALJXB01. Next base: position 223 of record JAWWCG010000075.1, read on the forward strand.
CGTCCTGATACCGCTACTCCCGGCCACCTCGCTGGTCGAGCCGACGACTAGTTTCGTCGGATGGGTGCGGGCGCTCATCCTGCCCTCGGTGACGTTGGCCATCGTCATGGCCGTCTACGCGGTGCGCATGCTGCGCGACAACCTGATCGAGGTGCTCGATGCCGAATACATCCGCATGGCGGAGTTGAAGGGCCTGTCCAAGCGTACGGTTCTGCTGCGCCATGCCCTGCCGAACGCGCTGGTTCCCACTCTCAACGTGACCGCGCTCAATCTTGGGTACCTGATCGGAGGCGTGGTCATCGTGGAGAAGGTGTTCTCCTACCCGGGTTTCGGCAGCCTATTGGTCGACTCCCTGCAGCTGCGTGACGTGCCACTCATCGAGGCCACGGTCCTGATCGCCGCGGCGGTCTACGTTGGCGCGAACCTGCTGGCCGATGTCGGTGCCATCCTGCTTAACCCGCGCTTGAGGAAGGGCTGAGCGATGAGTGCCCAGCCGGGCGAGCTCACTCTTCGATCCCCGCTGCCGCGGCTCTGGCGCTTATGGTGGCGCACACCGCGCAGCTTCCGCATCGGTTCGGTGATTCTCCTGCTACACATCATCGTGGCAGCGACTGGGCCGTTTTGGGCGCCCTATGGCCTCGCGCAGTTGGGCACCGGCTTTCCCCTCGAGGGCATGAGTTGGGCGCATCCGTTCGGTGTCGACCAGCTTGGCCGCGACGTTTTCAGCCGGGTCGTCCGCGGCGGCCACATCGTTATCCTGCTGTCTCTGTCGGGCACCGCGTTGGGGCTGGTCGTCGGGTCGGCCATCGGACTTCTGTCGGCCTACCTCGGTGGCTGGTTCGACGAGGTGCTGCAGCGCTTGCTCGAAGCCCTTATCTCGATCCCCTTCCTGGTCCTGGGCCTCATCGCCATCGCGGCGGCCGGCCCGAAGCTTTCCGGCGAACCGGTTCTCATCGTCCTGGTGGTGGCGCTGATCTACACCCCGCGAATCGCACGCATGGCGCGGGCGGCCGCCCTCGACGTTATCACCCGCGACTTCGTGACCATCGCGCGCCTGCGCGGCGAGAGCGCTCTCTCCGTGGTCTGGCGCGAGCTGCTACCGAATACCACCGGCACGCTGTTCGTCGAGTTCGCCCTGCGTGCCGGCTATGCCCCCGTATTGATCGGTTCGCTCGGCTTCCTCGGCTTCGGGATGCGCCCACCGACGCCCGAATGGGGACTGATGATCAGCGAGAATCGCTCTTTGGTGCTGACCACCCCGATCACCGTGGTCGGGCCCGGCCTGGCGCTCGCCTCGTTGGTGGTCGGCCTCAACATGTTCACCGAGGGCCTGGCGCGCATCCTCGGCCGCACGACCCAGCTGGCAGAGCGATGAGCGCGCACCCCGATCCCCGGGACGGGCCGGTCGCCGAGGTTCGGGACCTCGGTTTCGCTTATCGGCACGGTGAGGGCTGGGCGCCCGTTCTCGAAGGGGTCTCGTTTCAGATCGAGCGCGGTGAGGCCTTTGGGCTGGTTGGTGAGTCGGGGTGCGGCAAATCCACACTGGCCTACACGTTCCTAGGCTACCGGGCACGCAACAGCCGCATCCTGGCGGGCGAAGTGCTGGTCCGCGGCCGCAACGTACTGGCCATGAGTCGTGAGGATCTGGATGCGCTGCGCGGCCGGCGGGTGAGCCTAGTGCCGCAAAACCCGACCATGGCTCTAAGCCCCCATATGCGGGTCGCGCGGCAAACCGTCGAAGTGCTGATGCGCCATGGCCTGGCGCGCACTCGTGGCCAGGCTCTGACGCGGACCGCTGAGCTGTTCCGACTGGTCGGCCTACCCGATCCCGAGGTCTTCGGCCGGCGCTATCCCCACCAACTCTCCGGCGGTCAGCAGCAGCGGGTCTGCATCGCCATAGCCCTGGCCTGCGATCCGGATCTCGTGGTCCTCGACGAGCCGACGACCGGGCTCGACGTAACAACGCAGGAGCAGGTGGTTCGCCTGCTGCTGTCGTTGCGGCACCGCCTTGGCATGTCGATGCTCTACGTCACCCACGACCTGGGCTTGCTCAGCGAGATCGCCGACCGGGTGGGCGTCATGTACGCCGGCCAAATGGTGGAGATCGCCTCCACGGACGAGCTCTACCGACACCCGCGCCACCCCTATACCCGCGGTCTGATCGCCTCCATCCCGCGCATCGACCAGAGTGCGCAAATCCCCGGACGGCCGTTGCAAGGGCTGCTGAGGCGCGAAGAACTGCCGCCGGGTTGCCCCTTCTTCCCACGCTGCGAGGTCTCGGAGCCGGAGTGCGCCGACAACCGGCAGACTTTGTCTCCGGTCGCGCCTAGTCATTTTGTCGCCTGCCAGCGCTGGCAGTCCCTGGCGGTACCGAGCCCCGTCAGCGATCTCCCCGGGCAGGATGCTGACGCCGTCTCGGCGGACTCGGGCGGCGTGCTGTGCCTTGAGGGCGTGTCGCTCAGCTATGGCCGGGGATCCGCGTGGCTGGACAGAGCTTTCGCCCGACCCGCCGAATTGGTCGTGAGCGATGTGAGCTTCGACATCCAGCAGAGCGAGTGCTTCGCCCTGGTCGGCGAATCCGGCAGCGGCAAGTCGACCATAGCCCGTGCGGTCAGCGGGCTTCTGGAACCCGTAGCGGGGCGCATCCTGTTCGAGGGCCGGCCGATCGGTGGACCGGTGCGCCGCCGCGACCGCGAGGTGCGGCGCAAGATCCAGTACATCTTCCAGAACCCGGACGATTCGCTGAATCCGCGCAGCCGCGTCGGTGCCATCCTGTCCCGGCCGCTCGAGGTTTTCTTCCACTTCGACCGAGCGGCCCGACGCGCTGCCGTCGCCCAGGCTCTCGATGATGTACGTCTGGACGCCGGCTATGCCCGGCGTTATCCCGATCAGCTCTCGGGCGGCGAGCGCCAGCGCGTCGCGATCGCCAGGGCGTTGATCGCCGATCCCGTGCTGCTGCTGTGCGATGAGGTGCTGTCGGCGCTCGACGTCTCGGTTCAATCCAACATCCTCGATCTCTTCAAGCGACTGCGCCGCGAGACCCGGGTCGCCATGTTGTTCATCTCGCACGATCTCGCCGTCGTGCGGTCCTTGGCCGACCGGGTGGCTGTCCTGTTCCATGGGCACCTCTGCGAGATTGGGGAGGTAGGGGAAATCTTCACGCCGCCCTTCCACCCCTATACCTACAGCCTCCTGATGGCAGTGCCCGGTGTCCGGCACGGGCCCCAGAGCGAGACGAGGCCCGAAACCGTGCCGGCGCCGATCGACACCCGGGGCTGCGTCTTCGCTGGGCGCTGTCCCTGGCAGCCTGGCAAGCTTTGCGAGGACGCCCCGCCGCCTTGGCGCGAAGCCGGATCGAGGCTGCGAATCCGCTGTCACCTAACCACCGACGAACTGAGCGAGCGGGCGCAAGACCTAAGCGTTGCCGCTGGACCGGAACCCGACCTGCCTGCCTTGTCTCTCGGAGTACAAGACTCATGAAAATCACCGATATCGAGTGTTTCGTCCTCTTGGTGCCCGATTACCGGGCTGATGCCTGCAGTTCCGCCCAGGATGATCTAGTTGTGAGGATCCACACCGACGAAGGGCTGATCGGCGTTGGCGAGACCGACACCAATCCCTGGGTGGCGCGGGCCATGATCGAGGCGCCGGGCACCCACTGCATGGGCCTCGGCCTAAAGGAGATGCTGGTAGGCGCCGACCCACGCGACGTCGAGGGGCTGTGGGAACGCATGTACGAGGGCTCGGCAATGACCGGACGACGTGGGCTCGGCATCTGCGCCATCGGCGCCCTCGACATGGCGCTCTGGGACCTCCGCGGCAAGATAGAGAACGAACCGACTTGGCGGCTTCTCGGCGGGGCGGCCCATGCGGCCATCACACCCTATGCCTCGCTACTTCCTGAGGGCGATAGCCTGAGCGAGTACGCCGATAGCTTGATTGGCCGGGCGGTGGGCGCCCGTGACCTCGGATTTCGGGCGGCCAAGCTGGAGGTCTGCATAAAGGGGCCCTATTCCCATCATGGCCTTCAGATCGAGGACGATGCCGAGATCGCGCGGATCGTCCGCGATTGCCGCAAAGCCGTGGGGCCGGACATGACGCTTATGGTCGACGTGGCCTATTGCTGGCCCGACTGGAAGGCGGCGTTGAGGGCGATCTCCCTGTTTGAGGACTGCGATATTTATTTCGTCGAAACGCCTCTGCCGAGCGACGATATCGAGGGCTACTCTAAGCTGACGGCGGCTTCGTCCATGCGTATCGCTGCTGGCGAATGGCTCAACACGCGCTTTGAGTTTCGCGAATATATGGATCGCGACGCCCTCGATGTTCTTCAGCCGGACGTCGGGCGTGTTGGCGGCCTCACTGAAGCGTGCCGGGTCGCGGACACGGCACGCGACAAGGGCTTGGTGGTTGTGCCGCACTGCTGGAAGTCCGGCATTGGGATCGCCGCCTCGATGCATCTTGCGGCGGTCTCTCCCGCATGCCGGTTTATCGAATATCTCCCGGTCGAGCTCGCCGACTCTCGGCTGCGCCAAGAGCTGGTCGTGGACGAATACCCGATTGTCGACGGACGGCTTGCCCTGCCGGATCGCCCCGGTCTCGGCGTGACGCTGAACGAGGACGCGCTTAAGGCGTTCCAGGCGGCGTAAGGACGAGTGCGATTATGCCCCGCTTCGACCAGCCCGTACTCGTAACCGGCGCCGCAGGGTGCCTCGGCGCTTGGGTCATTGCTCGGCTGCTCAGCGACGGCAGTACGGCAGTGGCGTTCGATTTGTCGGGCGAGCGGCGGCGGCTTAGTCTGCTTGTTGACAAGGACGAGGCCGAGCGCGTGCCTTGGCACCAAGGAGACATCGCTGACTCGGAGGCGCTGGACGCTGCGGTGAGGGAGCACGAAGTTGGCACGATCATTCATCTGGCGGCGCTCCAGGTGCCCTTCTGCAGGGCCGACCCGGTGGCAGGCGCTCGTGCCAATGTGGTGGGTCATACAAACATACTCGACACTGCCCGATGTCACGGAATCAGGCGACTTGTTTATGCGAGTTCTGTTGCCGTTTGGTCCGCAGTGGGAGAGCCGGAGCCCGCGACCCTCTATGGTGTCTATAAGGCGGCCGATGAAGGTATCGCCCGAGTCTACTGGCAGGACTGGTCGGTGCCGAGCGTGGGGCTGCGTCCGCACACGGTCTATGGCGAGGGTCGCGACCAGGGGCTGACCTCTGCGCCGACCCAGGCGATGTTGGCGGTAGCGGCCGGCCGCCCCTTCACGATTCCTTTCACCGGGCGGCTCCAGTTTCAATATGCCGGCGATGTGGCCGACATGATCTTGCGATGCGCGGCGGCGGAGGTGGCCGGCGCGGATGTATTTGACTTGGGCAGCCCCTCCGTCACGGTGGAGGAGATTGTGATGGCGATCAGGCTCGCGGCAGATGGCGCGGAAATCAACTGCGATGGCGATCCCCTACCATTCCCAGATAACCAGCAGGCCGATGGTCTGAACTCTCTTATCGGTTCTTTCGAGTGGCTGCCGCTGGAGAAGGGCGTCGCCAGGACCGTTGAAGCGTTCGGTGACCTGCTAGGGCGGGGACTGGTCTCACCGGCGGCGTAGGGCAAGGCGCCAGAGGGGCGCGGGAGGTCAATCGTGACGGACGAATCGAGCATGGCGGGGCGCAGGGTGCTCATCACTGGATCAGGCGCCGGGATCGGCGCAGTCACGGCCCGCAAAATCGTTGCGCGCGGCGGCCGCGTCGCGATCTTCGATCTCGACCCCGGGCGCGCCGAGGCGACCGCTCGCGACCTCGGACGCGATAACGCCCTCTCCGCCGGCGGTGACGTGACTGACGCGGCCGCAGTTGAGGCTGTCCTAGGTGCCATGATGGAGACCTGGGGCGGTATCGACGATCTGGTGAACAACGCCGGCACCTATGATCACGGCCCTTTGCTGGAGCTTTCGGCGCAACAATGGCGCCGGGTCTTCGACGTCAACCTTATGGCACCGATACTGATCTCGAACGCTGCGGTGCGTCGCATGGGCCCGGGCGGTTCTATCGTCAACGTCTCATCCGTGCTGGGACAGGTCTCTGCGCCCGGACGAGGCCCCTATTGCGTCTCCAAGGCGGCATTGATCAGCCTCACCAAGATGCAGGCGATCGAATGGGCAGAGCGCGAGATCCGGGTCAACGCGATCGCGCCGGGCTACATCATGAACGAGACAACGCGGGCCATCGCTGACAGCGGCAGCTTCGACCCGACCGAAATCTGTCAACGGACGCCCATGCGCCGTTTTGGCACCGAGGACGAACCCGCCGAGGGGATCTGCTTCCTGCTCGACCCGGCGCGGGCCGGCTACGTGACCGGCCATGTGCTGGAAGTGAACGGCGGCTGGACAGCCTATGGCTTCGTTTGAACGGCGGAAGACGCGGAGAGGTCATGATCACGGGGTTCAACCACACAAGCTTCACTGTCTCTGACGTGGACCGCGCCGTCCGGTTCTGGACGGAGGGCCTCGGTTTCGAGGCCGCCTCGGTCTCGGAGCGCTACGGCGACTGGCAGGAGCCAGTGACCGGCATTCCCGGCGCACGGCTACGGGTTGCCCACCTCTACGGCTATGGCCAGCACATGGAATTCATCGAGTACCTGGCGGGCGCGGGTGCCGCCATCCCTCTCGACCCGAATATGCCCTGCGTCGCCCACATCTGCCTCGAAGTCGACGACATTCACGCCACCGCCAAACGTCTGTTCGATCTAGGGGCCGCGCCGCAAGGTGAGATGGTATTAGTCGACGAGGGGTCGGAGCCGGGCAGCTGGGCGGGTTATATCCGCGATCCCAATGGAATCGTAATCGAGCTTCTGGAGTTGCCGAAACCTCAACCGCCCCAAGAGCAGCCAAGACGAGACGAGGGCTAGAACATGATCGAAGACAGACGCGCGGGAAGCGGAACGACGCCCAGGGCGGACGCACTCGACAACGACGACTTGATCGAACTCTATGCCACCATGGTCCGCATCAGGGAGTTCGAGGATCAAGTTCACCGCAGTTTTCTTGCCGGCCTAGTCCACGGCACAACCCACCTATGCCAGGGCCACGAGGCTGTTTCCGCCGGTGCAGCGCGAGCGCTCAGGGACAACGATTACGTGACCTACACTTACCGGGGTCACGGCCACTGCATCGCCCGGGGCCTGCAGCCGGAGGCCGCCTTCGGCGAGCTGTTCGGCCGCACGACCGGCGCCAGCCATGGTCTCGGCGGCTCGATGCACATGACCGATGTCAGCCGCGGGTTGATCGGCTCCTTCGGGATCGTTGGCGCCGGCCTGCCGGTCGCCGTTGGGGCGGGTCAGTCGGCGCAATTAAGTGGCCAAGGACAGGTCTCGATGACCTTTTTCGGCGACGGCGCGACTAACATCGGCGCTTTCCACGAATCGTTGAACCTGGCAGCAGTCTGGGCCCTCCCAGTGATCTTCGTCTGCGAGAACAATCTCTACGGCGAATACACCCGGATCGAACATACCACCCCATTCGAGGATCTGGCGCGTCGTGCGGAAGCTTACGATATGCCGGGCTTCATTGTTGATGGCAACGATGTGCTCGCAGTTTACGAGACGATGTCCGAAGCGGTTGAACGTGCCCGCGCGGGCGGTGGCCCGAGTTTCATAGAGTGCAAGACCTACCGCCAGCGCGGCCATTCTCGCACTGATCCGGCCAAGTACCGGAGCCCAGAAGAGGTCGAGGCCTGGCTAGCGCGCGATCCCCTAAAGCTATTCCGCGAGGTGCTGTTGGCTAGGGGCGTGCTGAGCGAACAGGGCGCCGACGCTTTGGTCGAGGAAATCCGCGACGAGATGGCGGCGGCGGCCGAAACGGCCAAGAACGCGCCTTGGCCCGATGCGGAGACCGCATTGAACGCCACCTATGCCTAGGAGGGAGGACCCACAATTGGGCTTCGATCGACCATGCCAGACCTAACCTATCGAGATGCCATCAATCTGGCCCTGGCCGAGGAGATGCGGCGGGACCCCAAAGTACTGCTGATGGGTGAGGATGTCGCGGCTCCGGGTGGGATCTTCAAAATCACCCAAGGTCTGCTTGACGAGTTCGGGCCAGAACGGGTCCGCGACACACCGATCTCCGAGACGGCCTTCGTTGGCGCCGCTCTCGGCCTTGCCGTCACCGGATACCGGCCGGTGGTCGAGCTCATGTTCTCGGACTTTCTTGGGGTGTGCTTCGACCAGATTGTCAATTCCATAGCCAAGCACCGTTTCATGTCCGGCGGGTCCATGGCGGTGCCGTTAGTCATCCGCATGATTGGCGGTGGCGGCGTGCGCTTCGGCGCGCAGCATTCTCAGACCGGCGAATCCTGGCTGCTGCCGATTGCCGGTCTGAAGATCGTTGCGGCCTCGAGCCCGGCTGAGGCCCATGGCCTGCTCAAGGCCGCGATCCGTGACGACAACCCGGTTGTCGTCATCGAACACAAGGGCCTTTTGGGCGAAAAGGGACCGGTTCGAGAAGGCGATGCGGGGCTCGCGAGCCTAGAGGGGCCCTCCGTCGTGCGGCCGGGAAACGCTGCCACAATCGTGGCCAGCCTGGCGATGGTGCCGCGGGCGCTGGCCGCGGCCGAAATCTTGGCCGGGGAGGGCGTCGAGACCGAGGTCATCGACCTCAGGGTTTTGCGCCCCATGAACGTTGACCCCATTGCCGAGAGTCTCACCCGCACCGGTCGACTCGTGACAGTCGAGGAACAGCACCGACTCGGCGGTTGGGGCGCTCAAGTGGTCGCTGAGTTGGTCGAACAGGGGCCAGGCGTCTTTAAGGCGCCGCCGCGGCGGATAACACTACCGGAGCATCCGCTCCCCTTCAGTCCGCCGCTGGAGGATGCCGCGCTTCCGAATGCTGAGCGGATCGCCGAGGTCATCCGTCAGATCCTGTGAATTCACGTCGAATGACGGTGTTGCTGTAGATCGGATCGAGCTCGAAGGCATAGGCACATTAGTCGGGCTACTCGGCGGCGATCACCGTGGTGCTGCAACCGACGAAGGGGTGGAGCAGGATTTGGCCTCTGGAGGGCAGTGTCAAAGCAAATTGGGTTGAGCGGGGGAGGGGAGTTGCATAGCCTCCGGCGATGCTTAATCCCTTCCGCTATTTCAATAGCTCACCCGAGATGATCCGTCTCACGGTGCTGCTGTACATCCGCTATCCGCTCTCGCTGAGGCAGGTCGAGGACCTGCTTTTCGAGCGTGGCATCGATATTTGTCATGAGACCGTGCGGCTCTGGTGGAACCGCTTCGGCCCGAGGTTCGCTGCGGAGATCAGACGCAGGCGGGCAGAAAACCTCCGCACTGTGCCACAATGGCGCTGGCACTTGGATGAGGTCTTCGTGAAGATCAACGGCGAGATGCACTATCTCTGGCGTGCCGTGGATCACGAAGGTGAGGTGCTGGAGGTTTTTGCGACGAAACGCCGAGACCGCAAGGCGGCGCTGGCGTTTCTCAAACGTGCGATGAAGCGCTACGGCAGGCCCCAAGCCATTGTCACGGACCGGCTGCGTTCCTACGGTGCGGCAATGAAGGAAATAGGCATCGAGGACCGCCAGGTGTGCGGTCGTTGGCTCAACAATAGAGCTGAAAACTCGCACCAGCCTTTCCGACGACGAGAGGGAGCCATGGCCCGTTTTAGGGACATCAAGACGCTCCAGAAGTTCACCTACGCTCACGCTTCGATCCACAATCACTTCAACAACGACCGTCATCTGAACCGAAGAGCCACATTCAAGGCAAACCGCTCCGCCGCCCTGGCCGAGTGGCGCGAACTGGTGGCCTAAGGATCAGCTATTTCGAGACAAACGGAGACTGGTTCGCATTAGACTGACAGCACCCATCCGATCAATCGTCGGCCTCTGCCACGTACATCAAGTGATGAGGGCCACTAGCCTGCCTATCTTGATGAAATCCGGCCGGTCACGATCTATCGCCGAGTGAACTCAAAGGTTGCTCTGGTCGGTGCCTGAGCAGCGCGGGCAACGGCGCGTAATCGGCCATATGGCAAAAGGAAACACTTCGCCGGGAATGGCAAGATTCGGCCACAAATGGTCTTTCACTTGGACCTTGCCCAACGTCGGGTTACTGATCAGAAATCCGACTTTCGAGCCAATTGC
>JAWWCG010000076.1:0-10321 GCA_033720555.1 Kiloniellales bacterium
CGCTCGTGCGTGCATTGCCGCAGGAAGAGGAGCGACCAGGACCACTGATGCGGATCGGCGCGCGGACGGAAGCGCAGCGCCTGGTTCTTCGAGAGGAGAGACTTCAAGAGGATCAGGGGCGCCGCCGGGGAGGACCAGGCGAAGGCGTGGCCCGGCGCGATCATGCCGGCGTTGCCCCAGCTCGTCTCCAGCCCCGCCGCGGCGCCGCGTTCGACCACGACGACCTCGTGGCCGTCGTTCAGAAGCTGGTAGGCCGTGGTCACGCCGATCACCCCGGCGCCCATGACCAGGATCCTCATGTCTGCCGGCCCCACATCGTTCGCGCCGCCGCGCGTGTCGGCTCGCGGCGACGATCGCGCGGCATCATACGACATTTCGCGCGATTTCGCGCGCGAGGTGTGAGGGCGCGTCGCCCGATGGCGTCAGCCCCGCTCGGTGTCGCGCCGCTCGGTGTCGCGCCGCTTGCGCCGCTCGCGCCGCTGGCGTTCGTGGCGTTCGCGGCGTTCGTGGCGCTCGACCGCCCGCAGCACCCGCCCGAGATAGCCGCTTGCAAGCCCGAGCGCCTCCATGTGCCGCACGGTGTTGCGCAGATAGTCGATGCCGGGGCCGCTCACGCCGAAGCCCTGACGGATCAGGGCGGCGGTCGCCTCCAGGTCGAGCTCGCCGGTATACTGATGATGGCTGCGGTCGACGACGAAGCTCGCCGCGCGCACCTCGCCGTCGCGCGTGGCGAGCCGCACCCAGCGCGGGATGTAGACGTCGGTCACCAGCTCGCGGTCGTAGAGATAGTCCATCACCGCGCCCGCCTCGCCCGGCGGAACGCGGAACGCCAGGCCTTGGCACGAGCCGCCCCGGTCCAGGCCCAGCACCAGGCCGGGGCGCTCGGGCGTGCCGCGATAGACGTGGGAATAGATGCAGAAGCGGCGGTGGAAGCCGTAGAGCCAGGCCCGGCGCACCTCCAGGTGGGGAAAGCCGGGGTTCCACATGAGCGAGCCATAGGCGAAGACCCAGATGTCCTCGCCCGGCGTCAGGCGAAGGCGCCGCGCGCCGGGCGGCCGGGCCGATGGGTCGAGGGCGTGGGTCGGCCTTGGGGTGACGGTGCGGGAGGACATGCGCCTTTCGCCATGGGGGCTTCGTCCCCACGATCCTAGCGGGCCACGGCGCCGCCGCAAGGCGGGGCGGAGGGCGCGACAAAGCGGCGGCGACCTGCCATCATCGCCCGCGTCATGGGCAAGCGCGTCCTGGTGATCTTTTTGGTGACGGCGGCCGTCGCGATCGCGGCGCTCAGCGGCTATTGGGTGTGGTGGGCCGGCCAGCTCGAGCGCGGCATCGCCCAGTGGCGCGAGCAGCAGCGCGCGCGCGGCTACGAGATCAGCTACCAAGGCCCGGCGCTCAGCGGCTTTCCCCTGGCCCACGTGGCGCGGTTCGAGGCGCCCAGCCTGCGCGCGCCGGACGGCGCACGCTGGCAGGGGCCGGCCGTCGTCGCGCGCGCGCCGCTCTGGGATCCGCGCCGCATCGCGCTCAGCTTCCCCGGCCGCCACCTCCTAGAAGGGGCGAACGCCGGCGCGGTCAGCTCGGTCGTCCTCGACAGCCGCGAGGCCGAGGCCGTGGTGCGCGTCGCCAGTGACGGGCGCTGGGAAAGCGCGGAGGTGGCGATGCGCGGGCTCGAGATCTCGGCCGCGCCGTTCGGCCCGATCGCGAGCGACCGGCTCGACCTTCGCCTGGCGCCGAGCTACGAGGCGGCGACGGGGAGGCTATCCGGCACCGATTTCGCCGTCGAGGTCGTCGAATTGCGCGTGCCGGCCGACCTCGCCGAGCCCCTCGAGCCCACGGCGAGGCGGATCGCCGCCGCCGGCCGCCTCGACGGCGTCGTCCCGGCGGTCGAGCCGCGCCTGGCGCTCGCGGCGTGGCGCGACAACGGCGGCGCGCTGGCCTTCGAGAGCCTGGAAATCGACTGGCCGCCGCTCGGCGCGGGCGCCACGGGACGCCTGGTCCTGGACGACCGGCTGCGCCCTCAGGGCGAGCTCGCCGCCCGCATCGCCGGCTTGCCGGCGCTGCTCGACCGGCTGGCCGAAGTCGGGCGCCTGACCCCCCAGCAGGCCTCGAACACCAAGCTGGCGGTGCTCGCCTTCGCCGGCGCGCCCGACGCGAACGGGCGGCGGGTGCTGGCGGTGCCGGTCATTCTTCAGGCGGGAATTCTCTATCTCGGCCCGATTCCTCTGGGTCGAGTTTCTCCGGTTCTCTAGTGTCGAAGGTCCCCGCCTGATGGGCCTCGATGACCCCGGCCCGGATCTCGCGGGTGCGCCGGAAGAGCGTCTCCAGCACCTCGCCCTCGCCCCAGCGGATGGCGCGCTGGAGCGCGGTGATGTCCTCGTTGAAGCGCTGCAGCATCTCCAGCACGGCTTCCCGGTTGTTGAGGAAGACGTCGCGCCACATGATCGGGTCGGAGGCGGCGATGCGGGTGAAGTCGCGAAAGCCGCTGGCCGAGAACTTGACGACCTCGGCGCGCTCGCTGGCCTCCAGGTTGGTGGCCGTGCCGACGATGGTGTAGGCGATCAGATGCGGCAGGTGCGAGGTGATCGCCAGCACCTTGTCGTGGTGCGCCGGCTCCATGATCTCGATGGTCGAGCCGCAGGCGCGCCACAGGGCGGAGACCTTGGCGACCGCGCCGTCGTCGGTGCCGGGCGGCGGCGTCAGGATGCACCAGCGGTCCTCGAACAGCGTGGCGAAGCCGGCCTCGGGCCCGGAGTGCTCGGTGCCGGCGACGGGATGGCCGGGCACGAAGTGGACGCCGTCGGGCAGGTGGGGGCTGACGTCGCGGATCGCCGCCTGCTTGACCGAGCCGACGTCGCTCACGATCGCGCCCGGCGAGAGCCGCGGGCCGATGGCCTGCGCCACCGCCGCGTAGGCCCCCAGGGGCGTGCAGATCATCACCAGGTCGGCGTCCTTGGCGGCCTCGCCGGGGTCCTCGAACATGGCCTCGGCGAGCCCCAGCTCGAGGGCCTTGTCCCGGGTCGCCTGGGTGCGGGCGCTGCCGACGATCGAGCGGGCCAGCCCGCCCTGCGCCACCGCCCGGGCGAGCGACGAGCCGATCAGGCCCATGCCGACCAGCGCCAGGCGCTCGAACAAGGGCGCGCGCGCCTGGCCGGCGCCGCTCACGAGCGAAACTCCGCCAGGGCGGCGACCGCCGCGCGGATTTCCGCCTCGGCGCCGATGGTGACCCGCAGGCAATCCGGCAGGCCGTAGGCCGCCATGCCGCGCACCAGAATGCCGCGGTCCTTCAGCCAGGCGCGCGCCGCCTCGGCGTCGCGGGCGTCGCCTTCGGGAAACCGCAGCAGCACGAAGTTGCCGGCGCTCGGTTGCGGGTCGAGGCCCAGCGCGGCCGTCTTCTCTCGGAACCACGCCAGCCAGCGGGCATTGTGCTCGCGGGACTTCTCCGCGTGGGCGCGGTCTTGGATCGCCGCCAGCCCGGCCGCCAGGGCCGGCGCGGTCACGTTGAACGGCCCGCGAACGCGATGCAGCACGTCGACGACCGCGGGCGGGGCGTAGGCCCAGCCGAGGCGCAGGGCCGCCAGGCCGTGGATCTTGGAAAAGGTGCGGGTCATGACGACGCGCTCGGAGGCCTCGACCAGCTTGGCGCCCGCCTCGTAGTCGTCGCGCATCACGTATTCGGCGTAGGCGGCGTCGAGCAGCACCAGCACGTGCTCGGGCAGGGCCGCGACCAGGCGCTCGAGCTCGGCGGCGGCGAGGCAACTGCCGGTCGGATTGTTGGGATTGGCCAGGCACAGCACCCGCGTCTGCGGCCCGGCCCGCTCCGCCAGCGCGTCGATGTCGGCGCTCAGCGCGCGCTCGGGCACCGCGACCGGCAGGGCGCCGGCGGTCTTGGCGGCGATCGGGTACATGAGGAAGCCGTGAGCGCTGTACAGCACCTCGTCGCCGGGGCCGGCATAGGCGCGGATCAAGAGGGCGATCAGCTCGTCCGAGCCGCCGCCGCAGACGATACGCGCCGGGTCGAGGCCGTGGCGCTCGCCGATCGCTTCGCGCAGCGCGCGATGGCTACCGTCGGGATAGCGGTGCAGCTCCGCCGACAGCGCAGCATAGGCCGCCTGGGCCCGCGGGCTTGCGCCGAGCGGGTTCTCGTTCGAGGCCAGCACCACCGGCCGGGAGAACCCGGGAGCCGCATGCTCGCCGCCGACGTAGGGCGCCACGTCGAGAATCCCGGGCCGGGGGGTGAGGCTCATGCATCGCGCTCCGTCCCGCCGTCGGGCGCCAGCTCCGCCTCGGACAAGGGAATGGCGTAGCTGCCGATCATCCAGACCTGGCCGACCGGCGAGTTTTCCTGCTCGACCAGATGGCGCAGGCGGGGATCGGTGTCCTCGAGGAAGCCCTCCACCTCGACCAGCACCCACGGCACCTTGTCCCGGGCCGACCAGTTCTGCATGTCGACCACCTGGAAATCGCTCCGGGTCAGCACGTCGCGCAGGGCGCCGCGGGACAATTGGTCGCTGTTCTCGGCCACCAGGAAGCTGCGGTCGTGGTCGCTGGGCTCCGGCGGCGCGAGGGCGACGACCAGCGCCTCCAGGCCCTCGAAGCGGCGGTTCAGCGGGGCGAAGGGGAGGCGGGCGATGATCTTCGGGACATCGGGGCCGTTGCGCACCAGGTTGCGCCACCAGGGATCGGCCTCCTCGCCCTCCGGCAGCGGCAGCACGCCGACCGTGGCGCGACCGTCGCCGACGGCGCGCAGCACGCCGAGGATGGTCTCGTGGGCGCTGATCGGCCGCTCGGCGCCGTAGTGGATGCGGGCGAGGGCCGGCAGGCCGTCGTGGACCGTCTTGCCGGCGTAGACCGCGACGGCATAGGGGCCCTCGAGCGCGGTCATGGCCGAGATGATCTCGCGCCAGATGCTGACCAGGACGGTCTTGGGCAGCGGCCCCCGGTGGCGGGCCACGAGGCGGCGCAGGATCCGCGCCTCGCGCCCGGGGCGGATGAAGGGCCCGCCCTCGCCTTTGACGTGGCCGATCTCGTCGGCCAACGCCACGCGGCGCATCAGCAGATCGTGCACCGCGATGTCGATCTCGTCTATTTCGCGGCGCAGAGTGTCCAGCGAAGGGTCGTCGGCAGTCATCGGATCTATGAAGCTGGGCTCGCGAGCGCCTAGACTTAGTGCGTGAGTCCGCCAAAAGCAAAGAAAACCTGGAACCAGGAAAGCGTTGACAGGGGCCCGCCTTAGCCCCTAGCTAACGGCTCCCCCGAGACCGGGCTCGAGGCGGAAAGCCTGATGAATAAACAAGACCTTACGCAAAGTTGGGCGGCCAAGCTGCAAACCCTGCCGGGCGCGCGCATCGAGCTCGGCCGGGAGCGGCCGCTCAAGCTCGACTGCGGGGTGGAGCTCGGGCCCTTCGCCATGGCCTACCAGACCTACGGAACCCTCAACGCCGCGCGCAGCAACGCGATCCTGGTCTGCCACGCGCTGACCGGCGACCAGTTCGCCGCCGGGCCCCATCCGATCACCGGCAGGCTCGGCTGGTGGGACCTGATGGTCGGGCCCGGCAAGCCGCTCGACACGGAGCGCTATTTCATCATCTGCGCCAACGTGCCGGGCGGCTGCATGGGCAGCGCCGGCCCGCGCGAGATCAATCCCGAGACCGGCGAGCCCTGGGGGCTCGGCTTCCCGGTGATCACGATCGCCGACATGGTCCGCGCCCAGATCCTTGTCCTCGACCATCTGGGGATCGACCGGCTGCTGTGCGCGCTGGGCGGCTCCATGGGGGGCATGCAGGTGCTGCAGCTCGCCGCGAGCTATCCCGAGCGGCTCTTCGCCGCCGTGCCGATCGCCACCTCAGCCCGCCACACGGCGCAGAACATCGCGTTCCACGAAGTCGGCCGCCAAGCCATCGTCGCCGACCCCAACTGGTGCAACGGCGACTACTACCGCCACGGCAAGGTGCCGAGCCGGGGCCTGGCGGTCGCCCGCATGGCGGCGCACATCACCTATCTGTCCGAGGCGGCGCTGACCCGCAAGTTCGGCCGGCGCCTGCAGGACCGCGCCGACGTCACCTACGGCTTCGAGGCCGACTTCCAGGTCGAGAGCTACCTGCGGCACCAGGGCTCCACCTTCGTCGATCGCTTCGACGCCAATTCCTACCTCTACATCACCCGGGCGATGGACTACTTCGACCTGGCGGCGGACTACGGCGGCACCCTGGCGAAGGCCTTTCAAGACACGCCGGTGCGGTTCTGCGTGATCTCCTTCACCGGCGACTGGCTGTTCCCGACCCCCGAGAGCCGGGACCTGGTGCGCGCCCTCAACGCCAACGCCGCCGATGTGAGCTTCGTCGAGATCGAATCCGACAAGGGCCATGACGCCTTCCTGCTCGAGGAGCCGGAGTTCTGGGCCACCCTCAGGGGCTTCCTCGCCAGTTGCGGCGAGCAACTGGGGCTCGCCGGCCCATGAACCCGCGCGACCTGAAGGTGCGACGCCAGGCGAGCCGGATCCGCGCCGATCTGCAATTGATCGCCGACATGATCGAGCCCGGCGCCCGGGTGCTCGACATCGGCTGCGGCGACGGGGCGCTGCTCGAGCACCTGGTCTACGTCAAGCAGGTCATCGGCCGCGGCATCGAGCTCAGCCAGGCGGGGGTCAACGCCTGCGTCGGCCGCGGCCTCAGCGTCATCCAGGGCGACGCCGACACCGACCTGGTCGACTATCCGGCCGCCGCCTTCGACTACGTCATCCTCAGCCAGACCCTGCAGGCGACCCACGAGCCGCACCACGTGCTGGAGCAGCTGGTGCGCATCGGCCGCCGCGCCATCGTGTCGTTTCCCAACTTCGGCCACTGGCGGCTCAGGCTCTCGCTGCTGTCGCGCGGGCGCATGCCGGTCACCGCGGTGCTGCCCGCCACGTGGTACGAGACCCCCAATATCCACCTCTGCACGATCCGCGACTTCCGGGCGCTGTGCGACGAGCTGGGCGTGAGCGTGGAGCGCGCGCTGGCGCTCGACGCGGAAGGCCGCGCCGCGCCCCGGCAGTCGCTGCGCCTGGCCAACCTGCTCGGCCAGAGCGCCCTCTTCCTGCTGCGAAAGGATTAGAGAGTTTTCCGTTCTCGCGGGAACCGGCCCGCAGCCCGGCCCGGCGACCCATGCCATTGTACGCTAGGGATGGCCCGGCGGGA
Organism: Kiloniellales bacterium; assembly: GCA_033720555.1. Classification (GTDB taxonomy): domain Bacteria; phylum Pseudomonadota; class Alphaproteobacteria; order Kiloniellales; family JAKSDN01; genus CALJXB01. The sequence continues at coordinate 7,173 of JAWWCG010000076.1, forward strand.
GTGCGGACCGGCGCGATTCCACGCAAGCGGAAAACGCGCTAGCTGACCGGCTGCCGCGGCAGGCGCCGCGCCACCTGCGGCAGGGCGACGACGACCGGCCGGCGCCGGCGGACCGTCTTCTGCGGCGCCATGCCGGGCGAGTAGAGCTGCTTGCCGGCCTCCACCAGCTCGACCCCGGCGAAGCGCGGGAACCAGCGGGTGCCGATCCGCTCCCAGGCCGCCGCCGAGCGCAGCAGCGTCCGCGAGCGGGTCGGCGGCACGAACAGCGCGCCGGCGCTGCGGGTCGGCGTGAACATATTGGTGCGCAGCAGCTTCGAGAGCTGGGGCTTGCTGTAGGGATGGCCCGAGCCGAAGGGCGTGCGCTCCACCTGGGCCCAAATCCCGCGCCGATTTGGCGCCACGACGAGCAGCCGGCCGTCGCCGGTCAGCACCCGCCAGATCTCGCTCAGCAAGGCCGAGAGGGCCTCGCTGCTCTCCAGGCAGTGCACCAGCAGGGCCCGGTCGACCGAATAGTCGGGCAAAGGCAGTTCCGTCTCCTCGCTGAGCGCGACGGCCCCCGGCCCCTCGGCCGGCCAGTGAATCACGCCCTGGCTGGCGGGCATCAGAGCGACGACCCGCTCGGCCTCGCCGCGGAACTGGCGCAGGTAAGGCGTCGCGTAGCCCAGGCCGAGCAGGCTGAGGCCATGGAGGTCGGGCCACATGTTCCTTATGGCGTGACGGATCATGTGCCGCGCGACCTGACCCAGGCGCGTCTCGTAGAAATCCCTGAGATCGACGACGTCGGTGTGCATGAAGGTCGAGTCTAAAGCAAATTCGCACCCGACGGAACCAGCCGGCCCCGCCCGCACGCCGGCCCCGTGCCGCGGGGGACTCGGCCCCCCATCGCCCGCGCGTCAGAGCAATCGCGACGTCGCTCGGGGCCGAATGGGGCCGAGCGGCGCGGGGGACGAACCCGCGCCGCCGGGCCAAGCTCACGCCATGTACTGGCCGCCGTTGACGGTCAGGGTCGAGCCGGTGATGAAGCCGCTCGCCTCGTCCGCCAGGAAGACCACCGCGCGGGCGATCTCCTCGGCCTCGCCCAGCCGCCCGACCGGGATCTGCGGCAGGATCTTCGACTTCAGCACGTCGTCCGGCACGGCGCGCACCATCTCGGTGGCGATGTAGCCGGGCGCGACGGCGTTCACCGTGACCCCTTTGAAGGCGTTCTCCAGCGCCAGCGCCTTGGTGAAGCCGATCAGGCCGGCCTTGGCGGCGGAGTAGTTGGTCTGGCCCATCTGGCCCTTCTGGCCGTTCACCGAGGAGATCGAGATGATCCGGCCGAAGCTGCGGGCGCGCATGCCTTCGATGACGCCGCGGGTCATGTTGAACACGGAATTGAGGTTGGTCGTGATGACCGCGTTCCAGTTCTCCGCGCTCATCTTATGGAACATGCCGTCGCGGGTGATGCCGGCGTTGTTGACCAGCACGTCGACCGGCCCGAGGTCGGACTCGACCTGGGCGACTCCCTTCTGGCAGGCGTCGAAGTCGCCCACGTCCCATTTGTAGACGGCGATGCCGGTCTCGTCCTTGAACTTGGCGGCCGCCTCGTCGTTGCCGCCGTAGGTCGCCGCCACCTGATAGCCGGCGTCCTTCATCGCCTTGGAGATTGCCTCGCCGATGCCCCGGGTGCCCCCGGTCACCAGAGCTACGCGTGCCATGGGTTGCTCCTCCTCTCGGTTTCGTCTTGGCCGCCTGGGGTCAGTCGCGCGCCACGCACATGGCGATGCCCATGCCGCCGCCGATGCACAGGGTCGCCAAGCCCTTCTTGGCGTCGCGCTTCTGCATCTCGTGGAGCAGCGTGGTCAGCACGCGCGCGCCCGATGCGCCGATCGGATGGCCGAGGGCGATGGCGCCGCCGTTCACGTTCACCTTGGCGGGGTCCCAGCCCATGTCCTTGTTGACCGCCAGCGCCTGGGCGGCGAAGGCCTCGTTGGCCTCGATCAGGTCGAGGTCGTCGATGCTCCATCCGGCGCGCTCGAGGGCCAGGCGGCTGGCCGGGATCGGCCCGGTGCCCATGACCGCGGGATCGACCCCCGCGGTCGCCCAGGAGACGATGCGGGCCAGCGGCGTGGCGCCGCGCTTCTCGGCCGCCTTGGCGCTCATCAGCACCACCGCGGCCGCGCCGTCGTTGATGCCGCTGGCGTTGCCGGCGGTCACCGTGCCCTCCCTGTCGAAGGCCGGGCGCAGCTTGCTCAGGCTCTCGACGGTGGTGCCGTGCTTGGGATGCTCGTCGGTGTCGACCGTGACGTCGCCCTTGCGGGTGGAAATGGTCACCGGCGTGATTTCGTCGTTGAACCGGCCGGCCGACTGGGCGGCTTCGGCCTTCTGCTGCGAGCCGGCCGCGAAGGCGTCCTGCTCGTCGCGGGTGAGCTGCCACTTGTTGGCCACGTTCTCGGCCGTGTTGCCCATGTGGTAGCCGTTGAAGGCGCACCACAGCCCGTCCTTGATCATCGAGTCGACGAACTGGACGTCGCCCATCTTGGTGCCGTTGCGCAGGTGCGCCACGTGGGGCGCCTGGCTCATGGACTCCTGGCCGCCGGCGACCACGATGGCGCTGTCGCCGAGCTGGATCGCCTGGAACCCCAAGGCAACCGTGCGCAGGCCGGAGCCGCAGAGCTGATTGATCTGGTAGGCCGTCTTCTCGAAGGGAATTCCGGCGTCCATGGCCGCCTGGCGGGCCGGGTTCTGGCCGGTTCCGGCGGTCAGGATCTGACCGAGGATGGCCTCGTCGACCTCGCCGGCGTCGACCTCCGCCCGCTTCAAGGCCTCCTTGATCGCCGCGGCGCCCAGATAGCTGGCCGGCACGGACGACAAACCTCCGCCGAATGCTCCTACGGGCGTGCGCGCCGCGCTCGCGATTACCACTTCGGTCATGTCCCTCAACTCCGCTTATGGTGGATGATCCGCAGCGAAAGTCCCGGGAAGTCGTGCCTGCGGGCGCGATCGACCGGCTCGCTGCATTGCAACACAACGGCTCCCTATTAACCATTTGCGCCGGCTCCGCGCAAGGGCCGGTGGGCCGTCGGAGACTAGCGCCCCGGCGGCCCCGGCGGCCCCGGCGACCGGCGCGATGGCCCGGAGGGCGGGCGCGCCGCGGCGGCCAGCCAACC
>JAWWCG010000077.1:0-10294 GCA_033720555.1 Kiloniellales bacterium
CGCCCGGCCTCCCTTGCCTCGGCCTGCCTCGGCCTGCCTCGGCCTGCCTCGGTTCGGCCGCCGGCCGCTGCGGCCGGCGCCCTCCCTTCGCCAGGTCGATACGCTAGAGCAATACCGGGGCATTAAACGTCAAGGCCGCTCGCCCGGCAAGCCGGGGACCCGAGAGACGCGCCGCCAGGGCACCGGACTGCGGCGCCGCACGAGACGGGTCCGGGGCGGCTCCAGAGCGGCCCGGCGCCGGCCTAGGCGGCGATGCCGAAATGCGACTTGAGCGCGTCGGCGGTGCGGTCGGTCACGTAATAGGTGCCGTCCACCAGCTCGTTATGATCGGGGTCCCATCGTTCGGACTCGAAATCCCAGCCGATCAGATGGGCGCGCTTCTCCGGATCGGCGAGGAAGCGGCGCAGCCGCCGGGTCAGCACCGCCTGAAAATGCGACAGCGTGCGCATGTCGGTGTCGCCGGTGACCGCCAGCAGGTCCTTCTGGCTGACCCGTCCGCCTTTCTTGGCGAACAGCTCCAGGCGCCGCTTGTGCGTCTCCGACAGGCCGTGGAGCAGCCGGGACGCCATGTCCTCGTCCAGGTCGACCGGCTCGCGCCAGCGCAGGTTCGCGCTCGACTTGGCGGCGCCGGCCGCCGATATCGACGCGCCGGTGAATTTCTCGATGATCTCGCGCTGCGTCTCGGGCGACAGCTGGCGGAAATCGGATTGCTCGATGACAATCCGCATGGCGGTGGTCCCTCCCAAATCGTCCGAATTGTTCTCTGCCGGAACGCTCGCCCGGCTCGTGTCGTGGCACCGGATCTTAACGCGACTGCGCGGAATTTCCACGACAAAGGATCGCGGCGGTCGCCGATCCGCGCCGCGAAGCGGTCTCACGGCGACAGGAAGCGCTCCGCCTCGGCGAGGTCCTCGGGCCGATTGGCGTTGAAGAAGGGATCGACCAGCCCCCAGGGGCTGGCGAGATCCGGGAACTCCACCGTCGCCAGGCGGAAGCGCGCGGTGAAGGCGTCCACCTTGCGGATCTCGTCCTCGACCAGCGCGCGGCGCAGGTCCTCGCGCACCGCCAGCGGCCACAGCGCGAAGACCGGATGGTCGCGGCCGCGCGAGCGGGCGCAGGCGAGATCGGCGCCGGCCGCTTCGGCCTCGGCCCACAGGCGGGTCACCAGGTTGTGCGGGAAGAACGGCGCATCGCAGGCGAAGGTCGCCAGCCACGCGCTCTCGGGCGCCGCCTCGGCCGCCCAGTCGAGCCCGGCCAAGACCCCGGCCAGCGGCCCGGCGAAGCCGGCGACGCTGTCGGCGACCACCGGCAGGCCGAACTCGGCGTAGCGCCCGGGCTCGCCGTTGGCGTTGATCGCCAGCGCGTCGACCTGCGAGCGGGCGCGCAGGATGACGTGGGAGATCAGGTGTTTGCCCTGCAGCGGCTGCAGGCCCTTGTCGCCGCCGCCCATGCGCCGCGACTTCCCGCCGGCGAGAATCACGCCGGCGATCTTGGGCCGGCGCGGCACGCCGGGCGGCAGCACGAGGCCCTCGCCGGGGTCACTCGGCGTCGTCATGGCTGGCCTTGCGCTGGTGGCGGCGGTCCTCGTCCTCGGCCTCGCCGCTCGCCTGGTCGTAGACGATGCGCTCTTCGCCCGACAGCGCGATGAAGCGCTTGCCCCGGGCGCGGCCGACCAGGGTGAGCCCGGCCTGGCGCGCGAGGTCGACGCCCCAGGCGGTGAAGCCGGAGCGCGAGATCAGGATCGGGATCTCCATCCGCACGGTCTTGAGCACCATCTCCGAGGTGAGCCGCCCGGTGGTGTAGAAGATCTTGTCGGCGGCGGAGAGGCCGTTCAGGAACATGTAGCCGGCGATCTTGTCGACCGCGTTGTGGCGGCCGACGTCCTCCATGTAGATCAGCGGCCGCTCGCCCTGGCACAGCACGCAGCCGTGGATCGCCCCGGCGCTGAGGTAGAGGCTCGGCACGCTGTTGATGCGCCGCGACAGGGCGTAGAGCCAGGAGGTCTTCAGCACCGCCTCGCGGCTCAGCTCGATCTCCTCGAACTTCTCCATCAGGTCGCCGAACACCGTGCCCTGGGCGCAGCCCGAGGTGCGGATCTTCTTCTTGAGCTTGTCCTCGTAATCGGTCTCGCGCTCGGTGCGCACCACCACGGTCTCGATGTCCTCGTCGTAGTCGATGGCGCTCACCACGTCGTCGGCCAGCAGCATGTTCTGGTTCAGGAGATAGCCGACCGCCAGGTACTCGGGATAGTCGCCGATCGTCATCATGGTGACGATCTCCTGGCCGTTGAGGAACAGCGTCAGCGGCCGCTCGGCCACCACCGCGGTCTCGACCGCCGCGCCCTGCTCGTCGAGGCCGCGCACCCGCTCGGTCAGGCGCGGGTTCTCCGGGTCGGGGCGCAGCAGAAACGCCTCGAGCTCGGCCTCGGGCGCCTTCGCCCGGCCGCGCCGCGCCACCCGCACCTCGTTCTTCTCCTTTGTCGTCGTGCTCGCCATGACGGTCCTTCGATCGCGTCCCTTCGCCCGCTTGTCGCCCGCTTGCGCGCCTGACCCCTCGTGCCTGACCTTCGGCCCGGCCCCACCGGCAACGCCGGCCACTATGGTACCGATATGGGGATGCGGCAACGCCTGTGGAACGCCCCCGGAAGCGCCGAGCGGGCGCGGGACTTTGGCCGAGCCTCCGTCGCGGCGCCCGGCTATCATGGCCGCGCAATCCGCAGGAGGGCCGCCATGACCGCAACCGCCAGGACCGATGCCGCCAGGACCCATACCGCCAGGGCCGGCACGACCATGCGCGCGATGGTGCTCGCCCAGTCGCCGGGCGCGCTGAGCCTTGCCGAGCTGCCGCGCCCCGAGCCGGGGCCGGGCCAGGTCCTCATCAAGGTGTCGGCCTGCGGCGTCTGCCGCACCGACCTGCACGTGGTCGACGGCGAGCTCAGCCATCCCAAGCTGCCGCTGGTGCCGGGCCACGAGGTGGTCGGCCGGGTCGCCGCGCTGGGCCCCGGCGTCGAGGACTCCGGCGCGGGCTTCGCCGAAGGCGCGCGGGTGGGCGTGCCCTGGCTCGGCTGGACCTGCGGGACGTGCCGCTACTGCCGGGCCGGCCAGGAGAACCTCTGCGAGGCGGCCCGCTTCACCGGCTATACGCTCGACGGTGGTTACGGCGAATATCTGCTGGCCGACCGGCGCTACTGCTTCCCACTGCCGGGCGGCGGCTGCGACGCCGAGGCGGCGCCGCTGCTGTGCGCCGGGCTGATCGGCTACCGCTCGCTGCGCCTGGCCGGCGACCCGGCCCGGGTCGGGCTCTACGGCTTCGGCGCGGCGGCCCACATCGTCGCCCAAGTGGCGCGCCACGAGGGCCGCGAGGTCTATGCCTTCGTGCGGCCCGGCGACGAGGCCGGCAAGGCCTTCGCCCGCGCCCACGGCGCGCTCTGGGCCGGCGGATCCGACGAGCGGCCGCCGGTCGAGCTCGACGCCGCCATCCTCTACGCCCCGGTGGGCGCGCTGGTGCCGGCGGCGCTCAAGGCGATCCGGCCCGGCGGCCGCGTGGTCTGCGCCGGCATCCACATGAGCCCGATTCCCTCCTTCCCCTACGACATCCTGTGGCGCGAGCGCCAGATCGTCTCGGTCGCCAACCTGACCCGCCGCGACGGCGAGGAGTTCCTCGCCCTCGCCCCCAAGGTGCCGATCAAGACCCACGTCGAGACCCTGCCGCTGACCGCCGCCAACGAGGCCCTCGACCGTCTGCGCGCCGGCCGGATGGAGGGGGCGGCCGTGCTGCTCGTGGAGGACGCCCCGGCCGGCGGGGCCGAATAGTCAGCGGGCCGGTCGGCGCGTCAGTCGGCGCGTCAGTTGGCGCCTCAGTTGGCGGGCAGGCTCGGCGCCCAGGCGTCGGCGGCCGCCTCGGCGGCGGCGATCTCGGCCTCGCTCAGATGGCGGGCGACCGCCTCCAGGTTCTGATCGGCGCCGGGATAGTTGGCCCGCTGGGCCAGGCGGAACCAGGTATAGGCCTCGCGCCAGGTCGCGATGTCGTTGGAGCGCTCGGCGAGCAGCAGCCCGGTATTGTACTGGGCGCCGGCGATGCCGCTGTCGGCGGCGACCCGGCACAGGGCGAGCGCCCGGTCGATGTCGCGCGCGACCCAGCGCCCCTCGTCGACCAGTTGGCACATGAGGTAGCTGGCCATGGGGTGTCCCTGCTCGGCGGCCGGCGCGAGCCAGCGCGCCGCGGCGGCCTGGTCCTGGGCGACCGAGCCGGGCGCCCCGGCGGCGCCGGCGCCGTTGTAGAGGATCATGCCGAGATTGAACTGGGCGTCGCGGTGGCCCTGCTGGGCGGCCTTCTCGTACCAGCCGGTGGCGGTCTGGTAATTGCGCACGACGCCCTCGCCGTGGTCGTAGAGCACGCCCAGGTAATACTGCGCCGTCGCGTCGCCGGCTTCGGCGGCCGGCTCCAGCTCGGCCAGCGCGGTCACGTAGTCGCCGTCGAGGAAGGCCTGCCAGCCGCGCGCCACGTCGGCCTTGGCCACGTCGGCGAGGGCCGGGCCGGCGAGGACCGGGCCGGCGAGGAGCAGAACGAGGGCGAGGAGGCCGGAAATCGAAGCTGTCCGCATGGCCGACTCCGTGTTTGGCTCCCCCTTTCTAGCCACGCCGGCGCGCCTGCGTAAACGCCCTATCGCGCCGCCAAGGCCTTGGGCGGCGAATGCCCCCCGCCCAAGGCCCCAAAGCGATTGGGGCCAAAAGGCCCTCGCAAGCGCCGGGGCCGCGCCGCTAGAATGCCGCGCAACGACAACAAGCCGGCCCGGAGCCTGGGGCGCGATTCGGGCCCGCGGCGGGCAAGGGAGGTCAGGCTTGACTTTGACACTGCGCGGCCGGCGGGTGCTGGTCTGCGACTGCGAGAAGACCATGCCCCTCGAGGGCGAGGCGCTGGCGGTGGCCTGCCGCAAGGCGGCCGGCGACGACGAGGGTAGCGATGACCGGGGCGACCGGGGCGGCGATCTCGAGCTCAACACCCAGCTCTGCCGCGCCCAGCTCGACAACTTCGAGCGGGCGCTGGCCGCCGGCGCGCCGCTGCTGGTCGCCTGCACCCAGGAAGCGCCGCTGTTCTCCGAGGTGGCGGGCGAGCTGGAATCGGAAACGCCGCTCGCCTTCCTCAACATCCGCGAGACCGCCGGCTGGTCCGAGCAGGCGGCCGGCGCCGACGCCCGCGCCAAGATTGCCGCGCTGCTCGCCGCCGGCGCGGTGGCCGCCGAGCCGACGCCGACGGTCGCCTTCGAGTCCCGGGGCGTCTGCCTGGTCTACGGCCGCGACGAGCGGGCGCTAGAGGCGGCGAAGCAGCTCTCCGGCCGGCTCGACGTCACCGTCCTCCTGAGCGAGCCCGGCGAGGTTCTGCCGCCGCCGGTCATGGACGTGCCGATCTTCCTGGGCACCATCACCCAGGCCAGGGGACACCTCGGCGCCTTCGCGATCTCGGTCAAGGGCTACGCCGCCGCCCGGCCCTCGGCGCGCGGCCGGATCGCCTTCGACGCGCCGCGCGAGAGCGCCGCCTCCGAATGCGACCTGATCCTCGACCTGAGCGGCGGCGCACCTCTGTTCGCGCCCGGCGCCCGGCGCGACGGCTATCTCAACCCCGATCCCGACAATCCGGCGGCGGTGCAGCGCGCGCTCTTCGACCTCGCCGACATGGTGGGCGAGTTCGAGAAGCCGCGCTACGTGCGCTACCAGGCGGACATCTGCGCCCACGGCCGCAGCCGCAAGACCGGCTGCACGCGCTGCCTCGACGTCTGCCCGACCGGAGCGATCGCCCCGGCCGGCGATATCGTCGAGATCAACCCGCAGATCTGCGCCGGCTGCGGCACCTGCGCCAGCGTCTGCCCGACCGGCGCGGCGGCCTATCAGTTTCCCGCCGGCGGCACCCTGTTCGAGCGGCTGCGCACGCTCCTGGCCGCCTATCTGAAGGCCGGCGGCCGCGCCCCGATCCTGCTGCTGCACGACGACCGCCACGGCGCCGAGACGATCTCGCTGATCGCCCGGCTCGGCCGCGGCCTGCCGGGCACCGTGCTGCCGTTCCACGTCAACGAGGTGACCCAGGTCGGGCTCGACACGCTGGCCATGGCGCTCGCCTACGGCGCCGGCCGGATCGCGATCCTGGTCGGACCCGACAAGGCCGGCGAGCTGGAGGGCCTGGCCGGCCAGATCGGCCTGGCCGAGACGGTCGCCGAGGGGCTCGGCTACGGCGGCGGTCGGATCCACGTGCTCGACCAGCGCGATCCCACGGCAGTCGAGGACGCGCTCTACGACCTGGCGGCGCGCGCCGGCGAGCGCCCGCCGCCCAAGGCCGGCAGCTTCCTGCCGATGGGCACCAAGCGCACCCGCATGTTCCTCGCCTTGCGCCATCTCCACGACGTGGCGCCGGCGCCGCGCGACATCCTGGCGCTGCCGCCCGGCGCGCCGTTCGGCACGATCCGGGTCGACACCGCCGGCTGCACGCTCTGCCTGTCGTGCGTCGGCGCCTGCCCGACCGGGGCGATCAAGGACGACCCGGACCGGCCGTGGCTCGGCTTCAACGAGGAGGCCTGCGTCCAATGCGGCCTGTGCCGCAACACCTGCCCGGAGAGCGTGATCGCCCTCGAGCCCCGGCTCAACTTCACCGAGGCGGCGCGCGGCACGGTGACGCTCAACGAGGCCGAGCCGTTCCTGTGCATCCGCTGCGGGCGGCCCTACGGCGTGCAGCAGACCATCGAGCGCATCGCCGAGCGGCTCGCCGGCAAGCACTGGATGTTCGGCGCCGACGAGCAGATCCAGCGCCTCATGATGTGCGACGACTGCCGGGTGATCGTCCAGTTCGACGCACCCGACGCGCCCTTGGCCGGGCCGCCGCGGCCCAAGATCCGCACCACCGACGATGACCTGCGCGAGCGCGAGATCGAGCAGGCCCGCGCCAAGCTGCTGGAGGAGCGCGCCCAGGCCGGCGAGGACGCGACGGCCGAAGGCTCGAACGGCCAGGAAGCTCCGGGCGGCCCGGGCGGCAAGGACTCCTAAACGCCTTGAGGCGACTCTAGGCCGCGGCCTAATCAGGGGGCCGCGCGAATCCGCTTGGGTGCGCCCCGTGACCGAACGCCTCGACCCCTTGCTCCATCCCGTGCGCGACGACCTGGCCGGCGTCGAGCTGAAGGGCCGCGTCGAGCGCCCGCGCTACGTCGCGCCGCGCCCGGCCCAGGTGGCCGCCGGCACGCTGGACCTGCGCCGGAGGCCGGCCCACGACGCGCCGCTCGACACCCAGCTCTTTCGCGGCGACGAGGTGCGGGTCTACGAATCGAAGGACGGCTGGGCCTGGCTGCAGAACGCCGCCGACGGCTACGTCGGCTACGCCGCGGCGGCGGCGCTCAGCGACGCGATCGAGGCGCCCAGCCATTGGGTGCGGGTGCCGCGCACCTTCGTGTTTCCGAGCCCGGACGAAAAGCGACCGCCCCTGGCCGCCCTGCCGATGACCGCCCGGGTGCGCGTCCGCTCGCAGCGCGCGCGCTACCGCGAGGTCGCCTGGGGCGCGGCAACCGGCTGGGTGCCGGCGGGCCACCTCCTGCCCGTGGGCGAGACCGTCGAGGATTTCGTGTCGACCGCGCTCGAGTTCCTCGGCGTGCCCTATCTGCTGGGCGGCCGCACCAGCCTCGGCATGGACTGCTCCGGCCTGGTCCAGGTGGCGCTCGCCGCCGCCGGCCTCCCGTGCCTGCGCGACAGCTACATGCAGGAGGCGAGCCTCGGCGAAGCGCGCCCGCTCGACCGACCGCCGGCGCGCGGCGACCTGCTGTTCATGCCCGGCCACGTGGCGATCGCGCTGGACGCCCGGCGGGTGGTACACGCCAACGCCCACGCCATGCTGACCGCCATCGAGCCGCTCGCCGAGCTGGTGGCGCGGGTCGAGGCCCAGGGCGGCGCCGGCCTCACCGCGATCCGCCGGCCGCGGCCGCTCTCCGGCGGCTGACCGCGCCTCACCACTCCCTGATTGGCCCCCTTTACTGACCCGGCAGGGGCGGCGCGCCGCCGCCGCCCGCCTGGGCCTGGCAGAGCGCCTCGGCGCGCGCGGCGAACAGCTTGGCCTGATCCTCGGTGATGGTGCCGTCGGCCCGCATGGCTTCGATGCCCGGCAGCCGCTCGGCGAGGCAGAGCGCGACCGGGTCGTTCGGGTCGAGCGCCGGCGCCGGCGGCGGAAAGAGGTCGTCGCGGTGGATGTAGCCGAGCAGCGCCACCGCGGCGACGAAGACGCCGAGGGCGCCGAGCCGGGCGGCAGGCCGGTCGAGCGCCGACCTATCACCTGACGTGTCGCCTGTGGACCGCTCGGGCGCTGAGCGGGCGGGCGCGGACCTATCGCGTGGGGGCATGGGCGGGAGCCTAGGGCGTTTTCGCCGCCAGGGGAACAGCCTACGACGCGGCGCGGGGAACGGCCGCTTCGCCCCGCCGGAGCGAACGATCTCGCGCGGCGCCCGTCATGAAACCGTCGCGCGGCGGTCGCACCATCGACGCCGGCTTCGGCGAGGCTCGGCCGCGCGGCGCCCGACTTACCGATTGATCCACCCGGGCGATGCCGGGCACAGTGGCGCGGCCGGCATGGGGGTCGGCGGGCCGCCTGAAGGGGGAGCAGAGCCATGAAACCGGTTTCGAAACGACGGCCTGGCGCGCGAACCGCCGCGGCCGCAGCCTTCGCTTTGGCGGCCCTGTGCGCCGCGCCCGGCACCGCCGCCGCGCAGGTCTCGGACGAGACCATCCGATCCCTCTCGACGCCGGACCGGCTCGAGACAAGCATCGGCGCGCTCGAGTTCACGGACGGCGCGCCCAGCGCGGAGACCGCCCAGAAGGTCTACGACGCGCTCGCCTTCACCCGCGCGCTTAACGTCTACAACAACAGCTTCCGCGGCGCTTCGGCCTATGCCCTTCGCAAGGGCTTCCAGAGCGTCGGCGCCAAGGACAACGACATCATCATCTTCTCGGAGCTGATGGATTCCGAATCGCTGTTCCTCACGGCCAACGCCGATACGGTCTACTACGTCGGAACGATCGACCTGAGCGACGGCCCGATGGTGATCGAGCAGCCGGCGAACGGCCTCGGCACCATCAACGACATGTGGTTCTCCTGGGTGATCGACGTCGGCCGCCCCGGCCCCGACCGCGGCCTCGGCGGCAAGTACCTGATCGTCGGCCCGGGCTACGACGGACCGCTGCCCGAGGGCGGCTACTTCGTCGCCCACTCGAAGACCAACTACGTGCTCTACGCCATGCGCGCCTTCATTGAAAACGGCGACGACCCGAAGCCGGCCGTCGAAAACATCAAGCAAAACCTGAAGATCTACCCCTACGCCCCGGGCAGCTACGGCACCAGCATCGCCGAAGCGCTGGAAGGGAAAGTAAAGCTCGCGGCCGAGCCCGAGATTCCCGAGATGACGTTCATCGAGGGCAGCCATGTGGCGTTCAACACCATCCCGCCCAGCGACGTCGGCTTCTTCGAGATGATCAACGAGAACCTCCAGGGCGAGCCGGCGACCAGCTACGACGTGGAGCTCGCCGGCCAGCTCGCCGCCATCGGCATCGTCAAGGGCAAGGCCTTCGCGCCGGACGCGCGCATGAAGAAGATCCTCGCCGACGCGGCGGCGGTGGGCAATGCCGTCGGGCGCGCGCTCAACTGGCGGTTCGCCTTGGCCCATCCCGACTGGGCCTACTACCCCGACTCCAACTGGGGCAACATGCTGTTCGACGGCGGCGCCTACTTCCAGACGCCGCCGCCGGCCTACCAGGACGGCAGCTTCAAGCCCAATCCCCCGACCGGGGCGCGCACCCTCGATTCGCGGACCGCGTTCTACTACGCCTACACCCTCGACTCGCCGGCGATGATCATGCGCATTCCCGAGGTCGGCTCGCAGTATCTCATGAATTTCCTGGACGCCGACGGCCAGCCGTTCGACGGTGCGAAGACCTACAAAGTGACGCTGCCCGAGGGCATCCCGGCGCGGGCGTTCTGGTCCCTCACGCTCTACGACAACCAGACGCGCTCCATGCTGAAGACGCCGCAGAGGTATCCGCGTGCGGGCAGCCAGCGCTATCCCTCGCCGGCCGCCGAGGCGAGCGCGGACGGGGCCACGACGGTCTATTTCGCCCCTGAACAGCCCGACGGGGTGGCGCGCGGCAATTGGATCCAGACCGATCCCGAGAAGGGCTGGTTCACCATCCTGCGGCTCTACAGCCCGCTGCCGGCGTTCTTCGACAAGTCCTGGCAGCCGAGCGAGATTGAACCGGTTCCATAATGCCCTCGCATC
>JAWWCG010000078.1:0-10292 GCA_033720555.1 Kiloniellales bacterium
CGGCCCGTTCGGCGAGCGCCGCGCGGGATTCGCTGCTCGGATGGGTCGACAGCAGGTCGATCACCGCCGGCGCCCCGCCGCCCGCCGCGCCGCCCGCCGCACCGAAGCGTTGGAAGAAGCGGCCGAGGCCGTCGGCCCGCAAGCCGGCCGTCTGCAAGAGCCGGAGCCCGGTCTCGTCGGCCGCGCGCTCGGCCGCGCGGCTGTAGGACAGCCCGAGCAGGGTCTCGCCGATGCCGCCCGCGAGGCCGCCGGCGCCACCGGTCAGGGAGTCGACCAGGAGCTGCAGGCCGTAGTTTCGCAGGATCACCTCGGTGCCGTGGCGCTTGACCACGTGGGCCATCTCGTGGGCCAGCACGCCGGCCACCTCCTCCGGCGTCTCGGCGAAGTCGATCAGGCCGCCGAAGACCACGATCGCGCCGCCGGGCAAGGCGAAGGCGTTGGTCATGGCGACGTCGACCACCCGGACCCGGAACTCGTACGGCGCCTCGGCGGCGGCCGCCAGCTCCCGGGTGAGCGCGGCCAGCGCCGCGGCGCCGGCCGGCGCCGCGCAGGGCTCCGCCGCGCCGTCGTCGAACAGCGCCAGGACCTCGAGCACGTCCTCCAGCACCCAGTCGCCGAGCGCCCGCTCCCACGACGGCGGGATCGCCGCCGCGCTCGCCCGCACCGCCAGGGGAAAGCCGGCCCATACCGCGACGACGGCGGCGCAGATGGCGGCCAGCACCAGGAGCGGGTTGCGGGCCAGGCGGCGGCGCTTGGCCTCGGCCTGGCGCGCCGCGCCCAGATCGGCGGGCAGGGCGCCGAGCAGGCCCGGATCGGCGACCGTCAGCCGCGCCGCGCCGCCCTTTCGCCGCAGGCGCAGGCCCGACTGGCCCACCACCTCGTCGACGATCTCGATGTCCCGGTAGGGCCACAGCGCGAGGCGAGCGCCGTCCTCGGCCTCGATCCGCAGGCCGTCGCCGTCCGGCCGAACGGTGACCGGCCGGTCCGCCGCCGAGCGTCCGTCGAAGTAATGGGCGCGGTAGTCCCCCACGTCGCGGCGGCTTCCCGGCTCAGATGCTGCCCAGGTCGAAGGCCTCGGCCAGGCCTTCGCCGCGTCCGGGCATCTCTTGGGAGCTCTGAGCCAGGCGGGCGAAATCCATCTCGCCGGCGATCGACAGGCTGGTCGTGATCGCCGCCGCCATGGGCTGCAGCCAGACCACGGTGCGCACCAGCCCGCTCGCCACGAGATAGAGCAGCAGAAGCACGACCAGCATGGGATTCTGCGCGCCCAGCTCGAGCCATGCCACCGTCACCGGCTCCCCCGTGGCCGTCGTCGCCGGCAGCGTGCCGCTGCTGGTGACCATGACGTAGCCGACCGCCACGAAGGCAAAGGTGACGGCGGCCCAGACGAAAAGATGGGTCAAAAACACGAAATAGACCCGCGCGCCGCGCAGGTCGCTCGAGAACTCGAGCGGCCCGAGGCGCGAGCTGGCGGCGAAATAGCGGAACTCGCGGACCCGGTACCAGACGTAGATCAGGCCGAAGGTCGGGAAGAACAGCAGCCAGGCGACGACCCAGACGCCGAACAGGTCGCGGGCGCGCCCGGCGAAGGCGAAGCGCGCGCTGCCGAACCAGGTGTTCTCCATCTGATACTTCATGAGCCGGGTGCGATAGACCGGATAGGCGAGCCCCAGGGTGAGGACCGCGACCAGGGCCCAGCCCAGCGCGGTGAGGGCGTAGGCGACCGCCGAGCCGCTCTGGCCGCCGCGGATGCCGCGCCACTGGCTGCGGCTCAGCCGGTAGCGCCGGGCGCGGAAGATCGCGACGAAGATCAGAAAGAAGATGACCAGGCTTTGCGCGCTCTGGACCAGGCCGGCGCCGCGCGACAGCGGGCCGCCGGCCGCGTCGGCGATCAGCTCGAAGCCGAAGACGAGCGCCATCAGGATCGCGACGGCGATGAGAAACCCGAGGAACAGCTCGATCCCGCGCCCGGTGTATTCCAGGCGCTCGCCGCGGTAGATCGTGCTGCCCCAGAGGTAGCGCCGGATCCGGGTCTTGGCCCAGAAGCGGTAGACGCCGAGCGTCAGCAGGTTGAACAGCGCGTTCTGCAGGGCGATGGCGGCCACCGCGCGGCTTTGGCCGTCGTAGTGGACGCCCTCGACCACCGGGGCGACCGCCGGGGCGACCGGCGAGGCGGCCGGCGGGGCGGTCGGCGGCCCCGGGGAGAGCTGGCGAGCTTGGTCCGGATCCGACATGACTCAACCCTCGGTTAGTGCAACCCTGCGCCGGACCATACCGGCAGATGGTGAGCGGATGCCTAACGGGGCCGCGCCGCTTCGGCAAGGGCAAACCGGGAGCGCCTCAGGGGACCGCGCCAGGGGACCGCCTCAGGGAGACCGCGTCGCGGGCCGACTTCGCCCTTGGTGCCTGCGGCCCCCTCCCCTATGATCCCGCGCCGGTCACGAGGGAGTTGGTTACGACATGGCATCTCAGGACGAACACCAGGACGCCGAGGATCTCTTGGCGGCGCTCACGCTGATCGCCGAGCGCGCCGGCAAGGAAATCCTCGCCTATTACGTCGCCGCCGGCGAGGGCGAGGGCCCGGAAGTGCGGGAAAAGGCCGATTCGACGCCGGTCACCGAGGCCGACGAGGCGGCCGAGGCCTTTATCCTGGAGGCGCTCGCCAAGCTCACCCCGGAGATCCCGGTGGTCTCCGAGGAAGCCGCGTCCGCCGGCCATCTGCCCGACGTCTCGGGCGGGCGCTTCTGGCTGGTCGACCCGCTCGACGGCACCCGCGAGTTCCTGTCGCGCAACGGCGAGTTCACCGTCAACATCGCCCTGGTGGAGGACGGCCGGCCGGTCGCCGGCGTGGTCCACGCCCCGGCGCTGGCCATGACTTGGAGCGGCGCCCAAGCTGGCGTCGGGGCCGGCGCCGTCAAAGGCGGCGCGGCGGGCGGACCCGCGGTGGCGCAATACTCGGAGACCGACAAGGAGACCATGGCGATCCGGGTGCGCGAGATTCCGGGCGACGGCGCGACGGTGGTCGCCAGCCGCCGCCACGGCAGCGGCGATATGCTCGACGACTTCCTCAAGGACTACGCGGTCAAGGACCTGGTCTCGGCCGGCTCGTCGCTGAAGTTCTGCCTGGTGGCGAGCGGCCGCGCCGACCTCTATCCGCGCTTCGGCCGCACCATGGAGTGGGACACCGCCGCCGGCCACGCCGTGCTGCTCGCCGCCGGCGGCTCCGTCGAGACGGTCGCCGGCGGTGACGTCGCGACGACCCCCGGCACGCCCCTCGCCTACGGCAAGCCCGGCTTCGAGAACCCGTTCTTCGTCGCCAAAGGGGCGCCCGGCGGCGCGGCCGCCTAAGCCGTCAGCGACCGCGGCGGCCGAGCGCTCCCCCCATGTACGGCTCGCCCCTGGTCCCGGACGAATTCGAGGTGCCGCTCGGCCTCGAGACCGATCGCCTGCGCCTGCGCCCGCTGCTCGCCAGCGACGCGGTCAAGGACTTCGAGGCGGTCATGACCAGCGCCGAGCGGCTCAAGAGCGTGTTCCGTCCGGGCGGCACGTGGCCGGACGGCCTCACCCTAGAGCAGAACCTGAAGGAGCTCGCCTGGCATGAGATCGAGTTCCAGAAGCGCCGCTCCTTCGCCTACACGGTGGTGAGCCTGGACGAGAGCCAGGTGCTCGGCTGCCTCTACCTCTATCCGACGCGCCGCGGCGGCCACGACGTCGAGGTGAACCTCTGGGTGCGCGCCTCCGAGGCCGAGACCGGCCTCGACGACCACCTCTACCAGTCCGTGCGGCGCTGGATCGCCGAGGCCTGGCCGTTCCGCAAGCCGGCCTATCCCGGCCGCGAGATCGCCTGGGCGGACTGGGCGGCCCTGCCGCAAGCCTGAGCGTGCGGCCCGCCCGCGCCCTACTTGACGGACCGCAGGATCTCCTCGGCGAGGGCGGCGATCTCCTGGGCGGCGCGGCCGCGCGGCTGGGACTCGCCGACCGCCTTGCCCTCGGCGAGCGCGGCGGCGAAGGCGACCCGGTTGCCGAGGCGGGCGCGGGCGACCTTGGCGCCGAGCTCCTCGGCCTGCGCGGCCATGACCTCCGTGAGCTTGGCGCGCGGCAGCACCCGGTTGAAGACGATCAGCGCGGGCACCCGCTCCGCCGCCGCCAGGTCGAGGGTCGGCCGGGTCGCCCAGAGATCCATCGGCGAGGGCTGCACCGGCACCACCACCAGATCGGCGGCGCGGATCGCGATGCGCGCCTCGGTCTCGGCGTGGGGCGGCGAGTCGATGATCACCACGTCGTGCCCGGCGGCCGCCCGCTCGACCTCGCTGCGCGCGCGCCAGCCCTCGGTGGCGCTTACCAGCACGCCGGCCGCCGCGTCGCCGAGGCGCTCGCGGCGCAGGGCGTACCAGCGGCTGAGCGACTGCTGCGGGTCGATGTCGACGGCGACCACCCGTTTCCTCATCGCCGTGTAGGCGACCGCCAGGTGGGCGGCCAGCGTGGTCTTGCCGGCGCCGCCTTTTTGCTGCGCCACGGTAAGGATGCGTGCCGCCATGCCGGGCCCCGCGAGGATGGGAAGCGCGTTGATTCATAGTGCCTTCGCGAACCGCCGCGAACAAGGACCGGGCGGCCACCGGGCGGCCGTTTTGCACCGCACGGCAGAGGCCTTGACCGCGCTCTCAAAGAGTCGCAGGCTTTTCCCACGTGGCCGGTGAAACCGGTGACGATTTAGCCGCCGCAATGCCTGTGCGGTGACTCTTCGGTGGGCCGCTGTAACCGCGGACAGGGCGCCACCCGAGCAAAGAGAGAGCTAAGCAAAAGAGGGGCCGTCCGACCCGTCGGGCGGCTCCCGCTCCGTTTGGCGGCGGCGTTTCGGGTCGGGCGCCGGGCGAGGTTCCGCCGGCTCATCCCACGCTCTGGTTCGGCCGGTCGGCGCCGCCGCGCCAGCCGTAGCCGCAGCCCGGCACGAAGATGATCTGGTCGAACTCCGGGTCGACCTCGCGGAACTTCTTCCTGAGGCGTCGGATCAGCGACTTGACGCGCTCCGGGCCGCCGCGCGCGCCGCCGCCGTCCGCCTGCTTGAGGATCGCCTGGGCGCGCTGGGTGGTGAGGCCGGTCTCGGGCGCGGCGACCAGGCCGGACAGCAAGGCCCGCTCGCTGGCGCTGAGGTCCAGGTGACAGCCCTTCCACGACACCCGGGTGCCTTCGGCGCTGAACACCAGCGGACCCTGGGGCGCCCGGCCGAGCGCCCCCGGCTCGGCCAGCAGGACGCCGGCGCGGATCGCGCTCACCAGATTGCGCTTGAGGCTGGCCGCCGCCTGGCCCCGGTTGATGACGCCGACCGCGCCCCAGCGCGCCACCGCGGCCTGGCCGTCGCCGTGCGCGGTCAGCAGATAGACCGGGCTGGCGCAGCGCGCCGCGCGCAGCCGCGCCCGGGGCTCGATCTCGCCGCGCCTGTCCGCGGCCCCGTCTTCGGCGCCTTCGTGGGCCGCGCTATCGGCGTCGGCCCCAGCGTCGGCCCCAGCGTCGGCCCCGGCGTCGACGATCAGGGCGTCGACGTCGCTGCCCGCCTCAATCTCGCTCAGCGCCGCCTCGGCGCCGGAGAACTCCGCCACACGGTAGCCGTCCTCGACCAGCGCCATGGCGAGGGATTCCCGCAACAGCCGGTCATGCAGCACCAGCATCAGCCGGTTCCCGCGCCCCGCGCCGCCTACCCGTGCCAGCGCCATGTCCCTCGCAAAACCTCCATCTCCCGGGCGGCGTACCTCGGGTTCATCCGGAGCCAAAGAGTATACACGTTTTGCCGAGGATTTGCGCCCGACGACGGCCGGCCGCGACGGGCCGGCGGCGCTCGCGCGCCTCACTCGCCGGCCAGCAGCACGATCGCGTCCTTGGACCACGACAGCCAGACCGGCCGCTCGGCCTGGTCGATGCCGACGGCGGAGCGGCCCGCGTTCTGCATGGCGACGGCCACCGGCTCGTCGCGGCCGGGCAGGTGGACGAAGAGGTGGCTGCGGTCGCCGAGATAGGCGGCGGGGCCCATGCGGCCCTCGACCACGTTCACGCTCTCGCCCGGCCGCTCGAAGGCGAGCCGCAGCTTTTCCGGGCGAATCGCGACGACGATCTGGGAGCCGGCCGGGAAGGCGCCGCCGGCGGTCTCGGCCTGGACCGCGCCGAGCGCGCCGGTCTCGATGTCGGCCACGCCGTTGGCGGCCTGGCGCACCGTGCCGTCGAAGAAGTTCATGGTGCCGATGAAGTCGGCGACGAAGCGCGTCGTCGGCCGCTCGTAGAGGCCGATCGGCCCCTCGACCTGCAGCACCCGGCCCTTCGACATGACCGCCACCCGGTCGGACATGGTGAGCGCCTCCTCCTGGTCGTGGGTCACGAACACGAAGGTGATGCCGACGCTCTTCTGCAGGGCGCGCAGCTCGAGCTGCATCTGCTCGCGCAGCTTCTTGTCGAGGGCGCCCAGGGGCTCGTCCAACAGCAGCACCTTGGGCTGCTTGATCAGCGCCCGGGCCAGCGCGACGCGCTGGCGCTCGCCGCCGGAGAGCTGGGTGGCGCCGCGCGCGGCGTAGCCCGGCAGCTTGATCATCTCCAGCATGTCCTCGACCCGCCGGTTGATCTCGGATTTCGAGAGGCCGGACTTGCGCATGCCGAAGGCGATGTTCCCGCGCACGTCGAGGTGGGGAAAGATGGCGTAGTTCTGGAACACCATGTTGACCGGCCGGCGGTGGGGCGGAATCGCCGAGACCGCCTGATCGTCGATGAAGATCTCGCCGCGGGTCGGCGCCTCGAAGCCGGCCAACATGCGCAGGAGCGTGGTCTTGCCGCAGCCGGACGGCCCCAGGAGCGAGAAGAACTCGCCGCGGCGGATCTCCAGGTTGACCTCGTTGACCGCCTTGACGCCGCTGAACTCCTTGGAGACGTCCTGGATCGAGATGATGTGCTCGTCGCTCACCGCTACGCCCCTCCCTCGCCGCCTTGATTCGCCACGTCGCCGCGCCGCCGGAACCACTCGGCGAAGACGACCATGAAGAAGGTCACCACCAGGATGCTCGTCCCCAGCGCCAGGACGCCCGGCAGCTTCTGCGGAAAGCGAAGCTGGCTCCAGATGAAGACCGGCAGGGTCACGTCGGTGCCGGCCAGGAAGAACGCCAGGATGAACTCGTCGAACGAGATCGTGAAGGTGAGCAGCAGGCTCGCGATCAGCCCCGGGATGGCGAGCGGGAAGGTCACCCGCCAGAAGGTCCACCAGGCATTCTCGCCGAGGTCCTGCGCCGCCTCCTCGAGGTTTTTGTCGAAGCCCTCGAGGCGCGAGATCATCACCACCATGGAGAAGGGGATGCACAGCAGCATGTGGCCGACGCCGATGGTGAAGAGCGACAGCTCGATCCCGCCGCTGCTCACCAGGACCAGGAGCGCGATCCCCATGATGATCTCGGGGATCACCAGCGGCAGCATGATGAAGCCGAGCACCGGCCCCCGGCCGGGCATGCGGTAGCGGGTCACCGCCTTCGCCGCCAGGGTGCCGAAGATGGTGCTGAGGAGCGCCACGCTGCCGGCCACCTTGAGGCTGTTCCACAGGGCGTCCAGCATGCCGGGATTGTTGACCATGTCGTCGTACCACTGCAGGGTGAAGCCCTTCAGCGGGAAGGCGACGTAGATCGAATCGTTGAACGAGAACAGCGGCAGCACCAGGACCGGCCCGTAGATGAAGGCGAGATAGGCGACGGTGTAGACGCCCAGCCCGCCGAACCGCTCGGTCCTCCGGGTCCACGACGCGCTCATGCGACGCCCTTTCTCACCTGCTTGGTGAACCAGAGGAAGGCGCACACCAGCAGGGTGATGAAGAACATCGAAATGACCGCCGTCGCCGCGCCCAGCGGCCAGTTGGCCGCCTTGCCGAACAGGGAGGCGACGATGTTGCCGATCATGATGCCGGTGGGCCCGCCGACCAGGCTCGGCGTCACGTAGTCGCCGACCGTCGGGATGAACACCAGCAAGCTCGAGGCGATCACGCCCGGCATCGACAGCGGCAGGGTGACGCGCAGGAAGCTCATCGCCGGCCCCTCGCCCAGATCCGCCGAGGCCTCGAGCAGCGAGCGGTCGATCTTCTCCAGCGACACGTAGAGCGGCAGGATGGCGAAGGCGGCCCAGGCGTGGGCCAAGGTGATGACCACCGCGGTCGGGTTGTAGAGGATGAACTTGAGCGGCTCGTCGATGATCCCGAGCGACGTCAGGCCCGAGTTGATCACGCCGTTGTAGCCGAGCACCACCTTCCAGGCGAAGACCCGCAGGAGATAGCTGGTCCAGAACGGCACGGTGATCAGGATCAGCCAGATCAGCTTGTTCCTCTTCACCTTGAAGGCGATGAAATAGGCGGCCGGATAGGCCAGCAGCACGGTGGCGAGCGTCACCGCGCCGGAGATCTTCATCGATTTCCACAGGAGCGCGAGGTAGACCGGGCTCTCGAAGAAATCGAAGTAGTTCTTGAGCGTGAAGGTGCGGTCGAACTCGAGGTAGTTCTGGGTCCAGAAGCTGAGAGTCAGAAGCACCGCCAGCGGCGCCGCCAGGCACGCCAGCATCCACAGCAAGGTCGGCGACAGCAGCGCATAGCCGCGCAGCGGCTCGTGGCGCATGCCCGCAGCGCGGAGGCGCGCGAGCAGGCCGTGACGCGGCCGCGCCATCGCGGCCGGCGCGAGTTCGGCGCGCTCAGCCATCGGCCGCCTTTGCGCCGCCCCATGCTCGCCGCGCGGCGAGCCCGCTTGTTGTGCCAACCGCCAAAGGCCGCCGTCCCCTTCTCGCGTGCCAGGGACCGCCGGGGCGGCCCGCCCGGCGCCGCCGATCAGGCGCCGGGCAGGGCCGTTCTAGCCCCGTGTGCGATCGTCAGGCGCCGGTCTTGACCTGCTCGAACATGGTCTGCAGCTCCGGCTCGTTCTGAATCGGCTGCTGCAGAATTCCCGACGACAGAAGCTCGTCGGGATTTCTCGACACGCCCAGCTCGGCCAAGGTGGCGTCGTCGACCATGTCGAAGGCCTTCTGGTTGGCGTGGCCGTAGAACCACTCGGTGATCTCGTAGGCCCCCGCCTCCGGGCTGAGCACGCTGTCGATGAAATCGTAGCACTTGTCGATCTTGGCCGGATCGGCGTCGGTCATCAGGCTGACGCCGCAGGTCCAGGTCATGGCGCCTTCCTTCGGCTGCATGAACTTGACCGGGATGCCTTCCTTCTTGAGGCGGGCGTAGGAATCGTTCCAGGTGACGCCCGCCACCAGCTCGCCCGAGGCGAGCGCGTTCTCGATGTCGGTCGGGCTGCTCGCGTAGTAGCGCAGCAGCGGCAACTGCTCGCGCAGCAGATCGCGCGTCTTGGCGACCTCCTCCGGGGTCATGTTGAAGGGATCCTTGGCGCCGCCGTAGATCGCCGCCACCATGACGCCGTCGATCAGGCTGTCCATCATCGACAGGCGGCCGGTGTAGCGCTCGTCCCACAAAAGGCCCCACGATTCCTCGTCGATCTCGACCAGGTCCTCGCGGTAGGTGATCGAGGTCTGTGCCCAGTCCATGCAAACCCAGTGCCGCTCGCCGTCGACCACCATCCCCGGAATGTTCTTCAGGCTCGGGATGATGTCGGGCCAGTTGGTCAAGCGCGCGGTGTCGAGCGGCTGAATGACGCCGGCATCGCGCCAAAAGGGAATCTTGTAGGAGCACGGCATCGAGATGTCGGGCTTGAAGCCGGCGCGGATCTTGGCGAAGGCCTCCTCTTCGTCGCCGAAGAAGGTGAAGTTCGGCAGCTCGCCATACTTATCCATGTAGTTCGTGTGGAAGCCTTCTTCTTCGTAGCCTTCCCAGGTGAAGACGACCGGGTGGTCCTCGGTCGCTGCCAGGCCCCGGCGCGAGACCATGGGGCCTGCGACCAGGCCCAAGCCGAGCGCGGCCAGCGCCTTCTTGAAGTCCCGGCGCGTCATCTTGCCGGTCGTCACTTTCTCCATCAGTTCCTTGGCTTCCATATTCGTGAGCCTCCTTAATGAGTGATGTCTGCCGTCGATGCATCGAGCGGGCCCGGCGTCCGGCGGCGCTCCGCGCAGCCGGACGCTCGCTTGCGGCCGGCCGGGGCAACCTCGCCGGCGGAGCGAAGCGTGACTATCGCGCTGGTGACGGATCTGGGCGCTGCGCCCTGGCCCGACTGACAGGTCGGCGCGGCCACGGGGCGCACCCGCGCCGGCCCCTTAGGCAGGCGAGGACGCCGCCGAGCCGACGGTACGGGTCTGATCGAGCAGATTGCGCCGAAATAGGCACATCCTGCGCCGAG
>JAWWCG010000079.1:0-10251 GCA_033720555.1 Kiloniellales bacterium
CCTTCCCCAGCGCGGCGGCGAGCGCCTCGAGCTTGGCCGGCCGGCGCCCGGCCGCCGCCACCCGGGCGCCCTCGCGGGCGAGGCGCGCCACGATGGCGCGGCCGATCTCGCCCGAGGCCCCGGTCACCAAGGCGCGCTTGCCGGTCAGTCGCATCGCCCGAACTCTCCCCTGTCGCCTCGCCGTTTCTCCCGGCGCCGCCGGGATCATGGCAGATTTTGAGGCTGGGATCTGCCGGGAACGGCGGATAAGCTCACGCCTTTGGGGAGCCCAGAACGGGCCCGAGCGCGACGGGGGCGCGAGCGTCATGGCGGCGGCGGAGACGATCGAGGCCTTCATGGCCAAGCTGGCAGACGGCGGCTACGACTACGTCCGCTTCGAGCTGCCGGACCTGCACGGCACCGCCCGCGCCAAGACGGTGCCGGTCGACAAGGCGGAAGGCTACGCGCGGAAGGGGCTCAACCTCTACGGCGGCGTGCTCGCCCTCGACACCGCCTCGCAGGTGGTGCCCGGCTCCGGCCTGCACGAGGAGCGCAACTACGCGGACTCCAAGCTGTTCCCGGATCCGGCGAGCCTGACCCCGGTGCCGTGGCGCGAGCGCACGGCGCGGGTGGTGTGCGACGTCACCTTTCAGGACGAGACGCCGATCGAGGCGGCGCCGCGCCGGGTGCTGGCCCGGCTGCTGGAGCGCGCCGCGGGGCTCGGCTTCACCGTGCTGATGGGCCACGAGTTCGAGTTCTACCTGCTCGACGCGGCGACCAAAGAGCCGTTCTTCCGGGGCCTGCACATCTTCAACGTGGTGCGCAACGAATACCTGCCGCTGGCCGAGGTGCTGGTCGACCAACTGCGCGCCATGGGCGTCGACGTGATCACCGCCAACTGCGAATACGCCGGCTCCCAGTACGAGATCAACTTCGGCCCGGGCCCGGGCCTGGCGGGGGCCGACAAGGCCTACGCCTTCAAGAACGCCTGCAAGGAGATCGCCCACCGCCACGGCGCGATCGCCAGCTTCATGACCAAGCCCTGGGCCGAGCAGGCGGGCAGCGGCTGCCATCTGCACATGAGCCTGTGGCACGCCCAGGGCGGCGCCAACGCCTTCCTGGACCCGGCGGGCGGGGCCGGGCTCTCCCCGGCGGCGCGGTCGTTCATCGCCGGCCAGCTCGCCCACGCCCCGGCGATGATGGCGCTCGCCAATCCGACGGCCAACTGCTACCACCGCCTGAAGCCGCACACCTTCGCGCCCTCCAACGTCTCCTGGGGCGTCGAGGACCGCACCGCCCTGGTGCGGGTCAAGGGGGCGGGCGACGAGGCCTGCCACGTCGAGATGCGCGGCGGCGGCGCGGCGAGCAATCCCTATCTCAGCGCGGCCGGGGTTCTGGCGGCGGGCCTGATCGGGATCGAGCGGCAATTGCCGCTCGCCCCCGAGGTGGACGGACCGAGCGAGAACGACCCGTCGCTGGCCAAGCTGCCGCGGAGCCTCGACGAGGCGCTCGACGGCCTCGAGGCCGACGGCGCCATGGGCGAGGCGCTGGGCGCGGACTTCGTCAAGCTGTTCACCACGGTGAAACGCTTCGAGCTGGCGCGCTTCCGCGCCCACGTCACCGACTGGGAGCGCGACGAATACCTTGAGATCCACTGACCCCCGACCCGGGCGCGCAAGCCGCCGGCCGGCGGCGCGCCCGCCATGACCCCCGCCGCGCCGCGCCCGCGCGTGCTCGTGGCGGTCTGCGATCCCGTGGCGCCCTCGGGGCTGATCGGCGAGACCGTCCTCGATGAGGGCGGCTTCTACGACACCATCGTGCCGGGCGAGCGCTTCGCCTCGTGGGCGCCGCTCGACTATCCCGGCCTGCCGGCCTCGCCGGCGGGCTACGACGCGCTGGCGATCCTCGGCGGCGCGATGAGCGCCAACGACGAGGCCGAGCATCCCTGGCTCGCCGATCTGGGCGCGCTCGCCGCGGCTTTCGAGGCGGCGGACAAGGCGGTGCTGGGCGTCTGCCTCGGCGCGCAGATCATGGCGCGGCGGCACGGGGCGCGGGTCTGGCGCATGGGCGCGCTCGAGGCGGGCTTCGTCGATCTGCGGGTGACGGAGGCCGGGCGGCGCGATCCCCTGTTCGCCGGGCTGGGCCCGGATCTCACCGTCTTCCAGCACCATTACGAGGCCTTCGACCTGCCGGCCGGGGCGGTCAATCTGGTGACCGGCGGCCTGTGCGAGGTCCAGGCGTTCCGCCGCGGCCGCGCCGCCTACGGCTTCCAGTTCCACCTGGAGGTCTCGATCGACACGGTGCGGGACTGGATGCGGCGCTTCGGCGCGCGCGAGTTTAAGGACGAGCCGCGCTTGCTGAGCGCGCTCGACGCCGGCTTCCGCCGTCACATGCCGCGCCAGCGCCGCCTGGCCGCCGAGGTCTTCGGCCGCTGGGTCGATCTGGCGAGGCGAGGATGATCCCGGGCGGGCGACCGTGCCTCGCCGCCTCGCCGTCCGCGCCGTCCGCGCTGTCAAGAATCGCCGACGCTCGGTCAAGTCGCCGCGCCCGGCGCGCCCTAGTCTGAGGCCTGGGTCTGAAGTCGGAGTTCAAGTCGGGCCGAGGAACCCGGAGGCGCCGACGACCAGGAGGCACGAGGCCTGTGCGATGCGTCCGATGCCACATCCGGTACGACATACGGGCCCCACATCCGGGCCCTACATCGGCCCCCACATCCGGTCCCTTGGGGCCGGCCGCGCGTTTGGCCGTTGTGGTCCGCGAAATTCCTTGGTGAAATGACGGGTTGACAGCCGCTGTGACGATAAACTGGATAATTTTCGGGCTGGCCGAGACCCGTCGCGCCGCGAGCGGCGCGCCGGCGGCGGGCGAAGTCCGAAGCGAATCGAACGAAGGGGAGGCACTTCAATGATCAACGGCAAGACGACACGGCGAAATTTCCTGCAGCAGACCGGCCTCTGGGCCGCCGCCTTCGCGGTCGGCGGCGGCGTCGCCAGGCGCGCCCAGGCGGCCCGGGACAAGGAGCTGAACATCTACTGCTGGGAGGGCTACAACTCGGACGACGTCCTCGACCCCTTCCGCCGCGAGT
Source organism: Kiloniellales bacterium (assembly GCA_033720555.1). Taxonomy (GTDB): domain Bacteria; phylum Pseudomonadota; class Alphaproteobacteria; order Kiloniellales; family JAKSDN01; genus CALJXB01. The sequence goes on from JAWWCG010000079.1 coordinate 3,065, forward strand.
TCGACGCGACCGTGCGCGCCGAGGGGCTGACCTCAGATCCCGACGCGGTCAACCGCCTGCGGGCCGGCGAGACCAGCGTCTGGGACCTGATCAACGTCAACAATCCCTGGGCCCGCGAGATGATGTGGCCCGAGGGGCTGATCCGCGACCTGCCGCGCGAGCGTTTCGAGCCCTACATGGAAAAGATGCTGCCGCAGTTCCATCCGCCCTACGAGTGGGCGCTGGACAAGTCCGGCGAGCACCTCTTGGGCATGACCCAGCGCTTCGGCCCGTTCAACTTCGTGGTCAACACCGACAAGATCTCCCGCGACATGGCCGAGGACCAAGGCTTCAAGCTGTTCCTCGACCCCGCCATGAAGGACCGCTACGGCGTTCTCACCTACGACAACTGGAACATCTACCACATGTGCGTGGCGGCGGACATCCACCCGTTCCGCGAGCACACGGCGGAGGAAGTCGCGATCGTCGGCGACATGGCCAAGCAGATCTTCAACGGCGCCAAGAACCTGACCGACGATCTGGTGCAGATGAACTTGGCGCTGATCAACGGCGAGATCGACGCCTATTTCACCGGCGGCACCTACACGGCGTCTCCGGCGCGCTACGACGGCGCCACCAACGTGCGCGGCATCACCCCGCGCTCCGGGCCGATGGACGGGCGCGGCGGCATCGTGTGGATCGAGCTGACCTCGGTGGTGAACAACCCCGATCCCTCGCCGCTGGCCGAGGAGTTCCTGGCCTACGTGCAGCGCCCGGACGTCTCCAAGAAGGTCGCCTTCGCCGAGGGCACCTACAATCCGGTGACCCAGATGGGCAGCGAAGAGGTGCTCGCCTCCTTCGACAAGGACGAGCTCGACGCGATCCAGTGGGACACGCTGGAGGAGGAGATGTCGAACAGCGCCGACTACGACATCAACCCGGACTACGCCGAGATGTACGATCTCTACTCGGCGGCCAAGCGCGAACGCGAAGGCTGATCGTCGGGCGTGCCCGCTTTGGCCATAGGCGATAGCCGGCTGGGGGTCCGATGAGCGGTGCGGTATCGGGTCCGATTCTGCAACTTCGCCAGATCGTCAAGAAGTTCGGCGACTTCACGGCGGTCGCCGGCGTCGATCTGGACATCGCCGAGGGCGAGTTCTTCACCCTCGTCGGACCCTCCGGCAGCGGCAAGACCACGATGATTCGCATGCTGGTCGGCATGGAGCGGCCGACCGGCGGCGACATTCACCTGCGCGGCCAGCGCATCAACGACGTGCCGGCCAACAAGCGGCCGACCTGCATGGTGTTCCAGTCGCTCGCCCTGTTCCCGCACAAGTCGGTCGGCGAGAACATCGAGTTCCCCCTGAAGATCGCCGGCGCCGCGCCGGCCAAGCGGCGCGCGCGCGCCGAGGAACTGCTGAGCCTGCTGCGCCTGCCGCTCGACTATTACGCCAAGGCGGTGCAGCAGTGCTCCGGCGGCGAGCAGCAGCGCGTCGCGCTCGCCCGCGCGCTCGCCTTCGACCCGGAGATCCTGTTCTTCGACGAGCCGCTTTCGGCGCTCGACTTCCGGCTGCGCAAGACGCTCGAAAAGGAGCTGAAGGACATTCACCGGGAGACGGGCAAGACCTTTGTGTTCATCACCCACTCGCTCGAGGAGGCGATGGTGATGAGCGACCGCATCGCCATCATGAAGGACGGCCGGATCATGCAGGTGGGTTCGCCCAGCGAGATCTACAACCGGCCCTCCAACAAGTTCGTCGCCCAGTTCATGGGCGAGGTGAACACGCTCGAGGTCGAGGCCGCCGGCGCGGGCCGGGTGCGCAACCTGTCCGACGGCCGCGAATACCGGGTCGGCGGAGACCTCGACGGCTTCGAGCGCGGCTACCTCATCATCCGGCCGGAGGTGGTAAAGATCGGCGCCGAGGCCGACGGCCTCTCCAACCGGATCGAAGGAACCCTCTACAACGACTACGCCCTGGGCTCGCGCATTCAGTACCAGGTGCGCGCCGAGGACGACGGCGTGCACTGGCTGGTCGAGCGGTTGCAGGACGAGCCCTTCGCGGGCGAGGCGGGCGCGTCGGTGACGCTCGGCTGGCGCGCCGAAGACGGCATTCTGGTGCGCGAATGACGAGCGAGGCGATGACCGGAACCGCCCCCGCGCCGCGGCGCGCCGGCGTCCTAGCGTGGCTCGCCCAGCCCGGGGTCCTGGCGGCGCTGCCGACGACGCTGTTCCTGCTGGTCGGCTTCGCCGGACCGCTCGCCATCGTGCTGGTCTACAGCGTCATGCCGCCCAAGACCTTCTCGATGTTTCAGTCCCCGACCCTGGCCAACTTCATCTCCGTCGTCACCGACAGCTACTACATCTCGTTCTTCTGGTCGTTCGCGCTCGCCCTTCTCACGGTCGCGCTGCTGCTGGCGATCTGCTATCCGATCGCCTACGGCATGGCCAAGCTGTTCGGCAAATGGGCGAACCTGGTCACCGTGCTGGTCGCCTTGCCGCTCTTGATCTCGGAGAACATCCGGCTGTTCGGCTGGGTCCTGTTCCTGCTCAAGAACGGCATCCTGGACGGCAGCCTGCAGGCGATGTTCGGCGTCTCGCTGCCCTCGATCCTCTACACCGTTCCGGCGATCGTCCTCGGGCTCGTCTACGTCTATCTGCCGTTCATGCTGTTTCCCCTGGTGATCGGGCTCTCCATGGTGCCCCACAGCCTCAAGGAGGCGGCCGCCGACCTCGGCGCCTCGCGCCTGCAGATCTTTCGCGAGGTCGAGCTGCCGCTCGCCATGCCGGGGATCCTGATCGGCGCCATGCTGACCTTCATCCTGTCGCTCGGCTCGCTCGCCGAATCGAAGATCCTCGGCGGCCAGGCGGTGGTGATGATCGCCGACGACATCGAATCGGCCTTCACCTTCGCCCAGAACTGGCCCAAGGGCGCGGTGCTCTCGGTGCTGCTGATCGTCTTCTCCGGCGCGCTGGTGTTCTTCCTGTTCCGGCGCATCGACCTCGACCGCATCATCGGGCGAAGGTGAGCGAGGCTGGCCATGGGCGGACCGCGGGATTCCCTAACCAGGCTTCTGATCGTCCTGTGGACGCTGGCCGTCCTCGTGTTCCTCTACGTCCCGATGGTCTCGGTGGTGCTCGCCTCGTTCACCCGGAAGCGCTACTTCAGCTTTCCGATCACCGCCTGGGACACCCGCTGGTACGAGCGGGCGCTGGAATCGCTGTCGGTGCGCGATCTGATCGCCACCTCACTCAGCGTCGCCGTCGTGGTGACGGTCTTCTCGGTGGTGCTCGGCTTCTGCAGCGCGCTCGCTTTCGCGCGCTACGACTGGAAAGGCCGCAAGCTGTTTCAGAAGATGATCCTGCTGCCGATCTTCTTCCCCCAGGCCGTGCTCGGCCTGGCCTTGCTGCTGTGGTTCTCCAACATCGGCATCATCACGAGCTGGAAGACCGCCGCCTTCGCCCACATGATCTGGATCGTGCCGATCGTCACCCTGATCATGTCGATCCAGGTCTACAGCTTCGATCCGGCGCTCGAGGAGGCGGCCTTCGACATGGGCGCCTCGCGCTGGCAGGTGCTGCGGGAGATCACGCTGCCGCTGCTCTCGCCCGGCATCGTCTCGGGGGCGATCTTCGCCTTCCTCCTGTCGTGGGGGAATTTTCCGCTGTCGCTGTTCTCGACCGGGGCGGACCAGACCGTGCCCGAATGGCTCTACGCCAAGATGGTCTCGGGCTATACGCCCATGGTGCCGACGCTCGGCTCGCTCACCATGGGCGGCGCCGCCCTCATGGTGGTCCTGGTGCTGCTCGGCTTCCAGGTCCGGCGCATGCGAAGGCCGTGAGCGGGCGCCGGCGGGCTACCCGCGCGCGAGCCGGTCGCGATAGTCGCGCGGCGACACGCCGTACCACCGGCGGAATGCCCGGCTGAAGGCGCTCAGCTCCGAATAGCCGAGCAGGAAGGCGATCTCGGAGAGCGCCATGTGCGCCTGCTTGAGGTAGACCAGCGCCAGGTCCTGGCGGGTGGCCTCGACCAGGTCCTTGTAGCTCAGGCCCTCGAAGGCGAGGCTGCGCTGGATGGCGGAGGTCGACTGGCCGAGCGCCGCCGCGACCGCGTCGAGCGAGGGATAGCCCTCGGGCAGCTTGATGCGCACCTGGTTGCGCAGGCGGTCGACCAGGTTCTCCGCGGCCTGCCGGCTGAGGCCGAGGGCGCTCAGGCAGGTGCGCACCAAGCTCATCAGCTTGAGGTCGCACTGGGGCATGCGCCCGGCGAGCGCCTCGCGGCGGAACAGCAGCGCGTTGGTCGGCTGGTTGAAGTAGACCGGCGCCTCGAAGGCGCGCTCGTGCTCGTGCCAGTCGAGCGGCTTGGGATGCTCGAAGTGGACCTCCTCCGGCGACCAGCTCGTCCCGTAGCACTCCCGGAACACGTTGAAGAACATGCCGAGCGACAGCTCGGCGTCCTGCCGGCGCTCCAGGATTCGGCCGTCGAAGATCTGATACTCCAGGCGCAGCAGGCTGTCGGCCTCGGTGAGGCGCATGGTGGAGCCCTGCTGGTGGTACTGGAAATGGTCGATCAGGTTCTCCAGCGCGCTGCCGACCGTCGGCGAGCAGACCGCCAGGTAGCCCCACATGCCGAGATCGCGCGGCTTGAACTGGTGGCCGAACCAGAGCCCGAAGTTGTCGTTCCGGGTGACCCGGGCGGCCTCCTCGAAGAGGCCGCAGAAGGCGCCCAGGCTGAGGCTCTGGACCGGGTTCTCGATCAGCTCCGGGGCGATGCCGACGCGCCCGAAGACGCGGTCCACGTCGCCGCCGAACGTCTCGATGAGCCGCGCGGCGCCGGTCGCCGCCGGCGCCAGGACGCCCGGACCGGGGTCCGCTCCCTGCTTGGTCCAGTCCAACATCGTGGCCTGGCCTTCTTGTGGTTTTTTGCGCCGCGGTGCCCGCCTGGGCGACCCGCGGCCGCCTCCGTCTGTCGCGCCCCAGCGTGCCCGAAGGCCGTTTTCATTGCAAGCCGCGCCCGCGCGGTAACCGGCTAAACCAATTTAGCCGGAACGGTCGGGGCGAGATGTCAAGTTCTCCCGCCACACTGTCAAGCCGAGGCGGCGGCCTTGGCGCTAGCTTGGCCGAGTAACCAGGCTAGCCTCGGCCGACTGCGGCTGCGGCGAGGCCGTCAAGAGGGCGGCGATGGGCGAGCAAAAGAGCGAGGCCGCGGGCGTCTCCGGCCACCGGGCCGAGGAGATGCTGCAGCGCGCGGAATGGGCGCTCAGCGTCTACGGCCAGTTCGACCGGGCGGCCGTGCTGCGGGTCGCCGCGGCGGCCGCCGAGGCCGGCGCCGCCAAGGCGGCCGACTACGCCAAGTGGGCGGTGGAGGAGACCGGCTTCGGCGTCGTCGCGCACAAGACCATCAAGAACGAGCTGTGCAGCCGCGGCCTGTTCGAGCACTACCGGCAAGACGATTACACGGGCTACCGGCTCGACCCGGCGCGCAAGACCATCGAGGTGGCGCGGCCGGCCGGCGTGATCTTCGCGCTGACGCCGTCGACCAATCCGGTGTGCACGGTCTTCTACAAGATCCTGCTGGCGCTCATGACCCGCAACGCCATCGTCATCAGCCCCCACCCCAAGGCCAAGGCCTGCTGCGCCGACGCCGCGCTCACCATGGCCCGGGCGGCCGAGGCGGCCGGCGCGCCCGACGGGGTGATCCAGGTGATCGCCGAGCCGAACCTGGAGATCATCGACCGCCTGATGACGTCGCGCCGCACCAGCGTGATCCTGGCGACCGGCGGCACGCCGATGGTGCGGGCGGCCTACGGCTCGGGCAATCCGGCGCTCGGCGTCGGGCCCGGCAACTGTCCGGACTACGTCGACGCCAGCGCCGACGTCGAGGAAGCCGCCCGCCACATCGCCCACAGCAAGTCGTTCGACAACTCGATCCTCTGCACCAACGATTCCGCGGTGATCGCCCACGCCGCGGCGTCGGCGGCGCTGCGGCGGGCGATGAAGCGCCAGGGCTGCCACTTCGTCGGCGAAAGCGAGCGCGGCCGGCTCGAGGAGGTGCTGTTTCCCGGCGGCGCCTTCAACATCGCCATGCTGGGCCGCGACGCCGCCACCATCGCCAAGGCCTGCGGCCTCAGCGTGGCGCGCAACACCCGGGTGCTGGTGGTGCCCCTGGAGCGGATCGGCGACGACTACCCCTTGAGCGGCGAGAAGCTGTGCCCGGTGCTGGGCTACTACGAGGTGCCGAGCGAGCGGGCCGGCCTCAACGCCTGCCGGGCCATGGTCCGCCGCCACGGCGCCGGCCATTCGGCGGCGGTCTACGGCACGGATCCGCAGATGATCCTGCGCTTCGGCGCCGCGCTCAACGTGCTGCGCATCGTCGTCAACGCGCCCTGCAGCGTCGGCGCCGCCGGCTTCGACACCCATCTGGCGCCGACCATGACCGTGGGCACCGGCTTCTTCGGCCGCAGCTCGGTGGCCGAGAACGTCGCGCCGCGGCATCTGATCCAGTGGGTGAAGTTGGCCTTCAGAAAGGACGCGGCCGTCGACCTCGCCCGCTTCGAGGGGCTCGCGCTCGCGCCGCCGGAGGAGGGGCCGTCGGATGGGCCGTCGCAGGGCCCGTCGGTGGCCGCGTCGGCGGCCGCCGGCGCTCGGGGAGAGCCGGACGGCGGCGACCTCCGGGCCGAGATCCGCCAGATCATCCTCGAGGAACTGCAAAGCCTCCGGGCCGGCGCGCGGTGAGCGCGCGTCCCGACGCAAAGGACCCACACGCGGCGCCATGGCGACCATTCGCTCCTACATCTTCATCGATCAGCTGCAGCCCAGGACCATGTGCTACCTGGGCACCTTCATCCGCGGCGTGCTGCCGCGCAGCAACATGGCGGCCCTGGTCATCGAGGTGCAGCCGGGCCTCGACATCGAGCCGCTCACCGACGTCGCCATCAAGCAGGTCGACGTGCAGCCCGGCCTGCTGGTGGTCGAGCGCCAGTTCGGCTACCTGGAGTTCCACTCCCATTCGACAGCCGCCGTCCGGGCCGCCGGCGAGGCCATCCTCGCGCATCTGGGCGCCACCGAGGCGGACGCCATGAAGCCCGAAATCCTCGCCTCCAAGATCGTGAAACGGGTCGACAACTACCACGCCTTCCTGATCAACCGGAACAAGGCGGGCTCGATGATCCTGGCCGGCGAATCGCTCTTCGTGCTGGAGATGCAGCCC
>JAWWCG010000080.1:0-10028 GCA_033720555.1 Kiloniellales bacterium
AGGCGGCGCCCGGCGCCCGCCGCGAGCTCTACGAGGCCATGGTTGAGGTCGCCGAGACCGGCCAGGGGCCGAAGGACCAGGTCCCCTCGATGGGCTGCACCATCAAGTGGCGGCCGTAGCGGACCCGAGCCCGCGAGGCTCTGTCGGGACTTGCCCTCGCGGTTCGTTTTCCCCTATGACTGCCGGGCTTGCGGCGCGCGCCTGACCGGCGCCGTCCGCCGAGCGGTGCGAGAACCATAGCCGAGCCCCTGCCGTGGCCGACATCTTTCGCGAAGTGGACGAGGATCTCCGGCGTGACCGCGCCAGCGACCTGGCCAAGAAGTATGGGCCCTACGTTATCGGGTTCGCGGTGGCCATCGTGCTGGGCACCGTGGCCTATCAGGTGTGGAAGAGCTGGGACCTCGAACGCCGGACTGAGCGGTCCCGGGACTTCGCCGCCGCCCTCGAGCTGTCGGCGGAGGGCGACACCGAGTCGGCGCTCGCCGCCCTGGCCGAGCTGGGCGGCCCGGACGGCGGCTACGGCGCCCTGGCGACCTTCGAGCGCGCCCGACTCCTGGCGGAGCAGGGCCGGCGCGACGAGGCGCTGGCGCTGTGGGAGATCCTGGCCGCGGGCGAGGCCGGCGGTCCGGCCATGCGGGGCGCGGCGCGCCTGTTCTTCGTCATGCATCAGATCGACGACGGCAACCCCTCGGAGCTGCGCACCATGCTCGAGCCCTTGATGGTCGCGGACAACGGCTTCCGGCCGCTCGCCATGGAGCTGAACGCGCAACTGGCCCTGCGCGAGGGCGACCGCGACACCGCGCGGCAGCTCTACACCGAGATCGCCGACGACCTGGCGGCGCCGCCGCGCCTGCGCGCCCGCGCGGCGCAGGTCCTGGCGTCGCTCGGCGAGGGCGAGGCGCAATGAGGCGAGTTGCAATGAGGCAGGTCGCAGTGAGGCGGGTCGCGCTGGCGGCGCTGGGGCTGGCCGGCCTGGTCCTGACCGCGGGCTGCGACACCTTCCTCGGCCAGGGCGAAACCGACAAGCCCCTGCCGGGCAAGCGGGTCTCGATCCTGGCCGTCGATCGGGGCCTGAGCGCGGACCGCTCGATCGCCGACCTGGCGGTCACCCTGCCGCCGCCCTACGTCAACGAGTCCTGGCAGCAGGCCGGCGGCAGCGCGACCCATGCCATGTATCACCTGCAACTGGGCGACGCCCCGAAACGCCAGTGGTCCTCGGACATCGGCGAGGGCTCGAGCGACGACCGCCACATCCTGGCCCAACCGCTGGTCGTCAACGGCGCCGTCTACACCATGGACGCCCGCTCCCGGATCACCGCCTTCGACAGCGAATCCGGCCGCCGGCTCTGGCGCACCGAGGTCGAGCTGGAGGACGAGGACAGCGGCTATTTCGGCGGCGGCCTGGCCTACGCCGACGGCCGCCTGTTCGTCACCACCGGCTTCGCCATGATCTACGCCCTCGACGCCGAGAGCGGGCAGATCGTCTGGCAGCAGCGGGTGACCGCGCCGATGCGCGCCGCGCCGACGGTGAGCGGCGGGCGGGTCTTCGCCACCACCCTGGACAACCGGACCTTCGCCCTGGCGGCCGACAACGGGCGGCGCCTGTGGGACCACACCGGCGTTCAGGAGATCGCCGGCCTGCTCGGCGGCGCCAGCCCGGCGGTGGCCGGCTCGGTGGTCGTGGTGCCCTATTCGTCGGGCGAGCTCTACGCGCTCCTGGTCGACAACGGGCGCGAGCTGTGGAGCGACGTGCTGAGCCCCGTCAACCGCTTCGACCCGGTCTCCAACCTCGCTCATATCAAGGGCATGCCGGTGATCGACCGGGGCCTGGTGCTGGCCGTCAGCCACGCCGGGCGCACGGTGGCGATCGACCTGCGCCGCGGGGTTCGCGCCTGGGAGCTGGAGGCCGGCGGCGTCGAGATGCCCTGGTCGGCCGGCGATTTCATCTATCTCCTGACCACCGAATCGGAGCTGGTCTGCATTCAGCGCCAGTCCGGCCGGATCCGTTGGGTGCTGCCGCTGCCGCGCTTCGAGGATCCCGAGGATCTGGCCGATCCGATCAGCTGGTTCGGCCCGGTGCTGGCGGGCGACCGTCTGATCGTCGCCTCGTCGACCGGCGACGCCTTCTCGGTCTCGCCCTACACCGGAGAGCTGCTGGGCCATCTCGATTTGCCGGGCACGCCGACGGTGGCGCCGGTGGTCGCCAACAACACCGTCTATATCCTGACCGAGGACGCCGACCTCGTGGCGATCCGCTGACGCCGCGACCGGGTCGCGTCGCGCCTTGCCATGCCCCAGACCGTCGCCATCGTGGGCCGGCCGAACGTCGGCAAGTCCACCTTGTTCAACCGCCTGGTTCGCAAGCGCCTCGCCCTGGTGCACGACCAGCCGGGCGTCACCCGCGACCGCCGGGAGGGCGAGGGCCGCCTCTACGGCCTGAGCTTCCGGGTGATCGACACGGCGGGCTTCGAGGACGCCACCGACGACAGCCTCGAGGCGCGCATGCGCGCCCAGACCGAGCGCGCCCTCGAGGCGGCCGACCTGGTCCTGCTGCTGATCGACGCGCGCGCCGGGGTGACGCCCATCGACGAGGTCTTCGCCCGGCTGCTGCGCGCGCGCGGGCGCCCGGTGGTGCTGGTCGCCAACAAGTGCGAAGGCAGCCGGGGCGAGGCCGGCCTGCTCGAGGCCTACAGCCTGGGCCTGGGCGAGCCGGTGGCGCTCTCGGCAGAGCACGGGCTCGGCCTGGCCGACCTGGACGAGGCCGTGCGGTCCTATCTGAGCGCCGATGAGGACAGCGACGGGGACGGCGACGGGGACGAGGTCCGCGAGGCGGACGAGGAAGAAGACCGGACGAGCGCGGCGGCGCGCCCCGAGGGCCCGCTCCACCTGGCGGTGGTCGGCCGGCCCAACGTCGGCAAGTCGACCCTGATCAACCGGCTGCTCGGCGAGGAGCGCCTGCTGACCGGTCCCGAGGCCGGCATCACCCGCGACGCCATCGCCGTGCCGTGGCGCTATCGCGGCCGGGAGCTTCGCCTGGTCGACACCGCCGGCCTGCGCCGCCGCGCCCGGATCACCGAGCGGCTGGAGAAGATCTCCGCCGCCGACAGCCTGCGCGCCCTGCAGTTCGCCCAGGTGGTGGTGCTGGTGGTCGAGGCCGAGGCCTCGGCGCCGCTGGAGAAGCAGGACCTCGCCATCGCCCGCCAGGTGGTCGACGAGGGGCGCGCGCTGGTCATCGCCCTCAACAAATGGGACATCTGCGCCGACAAGGCGGGCGCCCGGCGCGCCCTCGCCGACCGGCTGGCGCGCTCGCTGCCGCAGACCCGCGGCGTCCCGGTGGTGACCGTCTCGGCGCTGCGCGGCGAGGGGCTGGCGCGCCTCATGGACGCCGTCTTCGCCGCCTACGAGGTGTGGAACCGGCGGGTGCCGACGGCGAGCCTCAACCGCTGGCTGGCCGAGGTGATCGCGCACCATCCGCCGCCGGCCCCGGCCGGCCGCCGGATCCGCCTGAAGTACATCACCCAGGCGCGCACCCGCCCGCCGACCTTCGCCGTCTCGTGCTCGAAGCCGGAGGCCCTGCCGGCCTCCTATCTGCGCTATCTGGAAAACGCCCTGCGCGAGGACTTCGACCTGCCCGGCACGCCGATCCGCATTCACCTCAAGAAGTCGAAGAGCCCGTTCGCCCCTGGGACTTGAACGCCTGGGACTTGAACGCCCGCCATCTGAACGCCCGGGACCCGAACCTCAAAGCCGGCTAAGCCGAGGCGTCGCGGAGGGCGATCTCGATCCGCTCCTTGCCGCGGCCGAGGTTCTTGCGCTTGAGCGTGATCTCGCCCACTTCACCCGTCGCCTTAAGATGGGTGCCGCCACAGGGCACGGGCTCAAAATCTTTTATTTTCCAGTATCTTCTTTGATTTTCTTCATCTGAATAGGCGGATACGATCGGCTGGTTTTCGCTGACGATCCGCATCGCCTCGTCGCGCAGCGCCGGCAGCTCCGCGGCGATGTTGGCGGGCCAGCGGAAGTCGATGCGGGCCTTGTCTTCGGCGATGTGGGCGCCGATCTTTTCGATCTTCGGAAAGCGGCGGGTGGCGAGCTCGAGCACCAGCTCGGCGGCGAAGTGCAGGCGCATGAGGCGGTAGCGCCGCGGCCAGTCGATGGCGACCGTCACCGGCTGCCCGGCCGCGAGGCCGTGGCCGTCGTCGAGCGTGTAGACGATCTCCCGGCCCGCCGTCCTAGCCGCGCGCACGGGCCGGCCGCCGAGGCTGCCGCGGTCGCTTTCCTGGCCGCCCGAGAAGGCGAAGAAGATCGTCTCCGCCAGCGTCACCTCGTTGCCGTCGACGCCCGTCACCCGCGTCTCGAGGCGGGTCAGATAGGCATCCTGCCAGAAGATCTTCGCGGTCACGCGGCCGGCCTCCCGCCCGCTGTTGTTCCCCCGGTGTCCTGCACCCGGTACCGTGCGCCGGCGCTTGATCCCGTGGCGCGCCGGCTCTAACGTCTCGGCCAGAAGCACCGAGCCCGTCAACGCCTAATTCAACGCGCTTGGAAACCCGCTCGACGGAGGCACCGCCGATCATGTCCGACCGGCTGCAGAGGTTGCTCGACGAACGTCCCTGGCTGCTCGCCGACGGGGCGACGGGCACCAACTATTTCGCCGCCGGCTTGGAGACCGGCGACGCCCCGGAGCTGTGGAACCTGGACCATCCGGAGCGGGTCGCCGCCCTGCACGAGGCCTTCATCGCCGCCGGCGCCGACATCATCCTCACCAACTCCTTCGGCGGCACCCGCTATCGCCTGAAGCTGCACAAGGCCGAGGACCGGGTCGCCGAGATCAACCGCGCCGCCGCGGCGATCGCGCGCCGCGCGGCGGACGCCAGCGGGCGCGAGGTGGTGGTGGCCGGCTCCATGGGGCCGACCGGCGAGATCCTGGCGCCGCTCGGCGCGCTCTTGCCAGCCGACGCGGCCGACGCCTTCGCCGAGCAGGGCGCGGCCCTGGCGGCCGGCGGGGCCGACGTCCTGTGGATCGAGACCATGTCCTCGGAGGAGGAGCTGCGCGCCGCCATCGCGGGCGCCGAGCGGGCGGGCCTGCCCTACGTCTGCACCCTCAGCTTCGACACCAACGGGCGCACCATGATGGGCGTCACCCCGGCCCGGGTCGCGCGCATGATGCACGAGCTCGCGCCCGGGCCGGTGGCCTACGGCGGCAACTGCGGCACCGGTGCCTCGGAGCTGATGGCCGCCCTGATCAACATGAGCGAGGCCTCGGAGCGCGACGACGTGCTGGTCGCCAAGAGCAACTGCGGCATTCCGGCCTATGTCGACGGCCACATCCACTATTCTGGGACGCCGGAGCTGATGGCCGACTACGCGCGGCTGTGCCGCGACGCCGGCGTGCGCATCATCGGCGGCTGCTGCGGCACCACGCCGGAGCACCTCGCGGCGATGCACCGGGCCCTCCTGGCCCACGAGCCCGGCTCGCCGCCCGACCTGGAGACGGTGATCGCGCGGCTCGGCGAGATCTCCAAGGGCGCCCAGTCCCAGCACGGCCCCGAGGGCGACGGCGCGGCCGCCGCCCCCGAGGCGGCCGGCCGCCGGCGCGGCCGCCGGCGGCGCTGAAGCGTTTCGGCTTCGCGGGGGATCCGACGGGCTTTCAGATCGCGGCGAGATCGTCCAGCAGCGCCTCGAGGTCGACGATGCTGGCGAGCACGTGGTCGGCCAGGGGCGCCAGCTCGCCGCGCTCGCTGGTGCCGGTCAGCACGCCGACCACCAGGCCGGCGCCGGCCGCGCGGCCCATCTCCAGGTCGTGCAGGTTGTCGCCGACGACCGAGACCTCGCCCGCCGCCAGCCCGGTGGCCCGGCAGAACGCCTCGACCAGGTGGGGGGCGGGCTTGGCGCCGTGGCCGCTGTCGTAGCCGGCGAGGAAATCGAGCAGGTCGATGACGCCGAAATGGGCGAGGGTCGCCTCGGCCCCGGCCGCGCTGTCGCTGGTGGCGACGCCGAGCCGCAGCCCGCGGGCCTTGAGGCGTCGCAGCAGCGGCGCCAGCTCGGCCACCGGCGTCGCCGAGCGGCGGCCGCCTTCGGTGTAGACCCGCTCCACCAGGTCGGTCAGCTCCGCGACGCCGCGCCCCGGCAGGAGCGCCGCCCAGCAGGCGGCGATCTCCCGGTTGGTGCCCGCCGCCAGCAGGCTGCCGCCGAGCACCCGCTCGGCCGCCGCGTCGTAGCCGGCGGCGGCGAGCAGCCGCGCCGCCAGGCCGGCGTCGCCGTCGGCCGCCGCCAGGGCCGCCGCCCGATTGAGCGGGATCCAGGTCGCGCCGTAGTCGAGCAGGGTGCCGTCCTTGTCGAAGAGGATGCCCTTGATGGCCATGTCCCGCGGCTCCACTAGGGTGCTAAGGTGGCGTCCGTTCCGGCGAGGCGCCGAGCGATAGCCCGGCGAAAGCACGGCGCCAGCACGGCGCCAGCACGGCGATAGCACGGCGGTGCCGGCTGCCGCCAGCGACGAATGCGGGCGTCGGGCGGTGTCGGCGGATGGATTTGCGGTTGTTCCGGCGCCGCGCCGGGCGCTAGGCTCCCATGCCATGACGTCTTATCCCCTATCCCATTTCGTCGGCGACCTGGAGTTCGTCCTGGCCGCCGCCGGCAACGAGAGCGATATCCTGGAGGCGGTCGGCCCCCTGGCCCAGAGGTTCGCGGCCGAGATGGCGCCGCCGGCCGCCGCCGACTTCGCCTGGAACGAGAAGTACGGCATGGGCGACCTGGAGCTCTACCAGGCGCCGGACGACGGACTGTTCATCGTCCTCGGCGCCTGGCAGCCCGGCCACGGGGTGCCGCCCCACGACCACGGCACCTGGACCGTGGTGGTCGGCCTCGCCGGCGAGGAGCGCAACACCCTGTGGCGGCGGCTGGACGACGGCGCGCGGCCGGGCTACGCCGAGCTCGACCAGCGGGAGACCGCGCGCCTCGGCCCCGGCCAGGTGCTCGCCATGGCGAGCGACGACATCCACAGCGTCGACAACGCCGGCGCGGCGGTCTCCTATACCCTCCACGTCTACGGCCGCAACCTGGCGACCACCGGGCGCCGGCAATACGACCCGGAGGCCAAGACCGTGCGTTCGATCGCCTACGACCTGGCCTGAGCCGCGCCGCGCCAGGGGCGCATACGTGCGCCGCATAGACCATATAAAACAATCGACTAGGCGCTCCGTCTCGCGCACTCTGTCAGCCGAGGATTTCTGCGGCTTGCGCGAGTCCGGCGTTATCGCCGGCGCGCTTCGCCGCGCCCGTCCGCCGGCACAATCAGCCGCCCGGATAACGCTCGGCTGACGCCCGCTTCGCTAAGAGACGCCGCGACGCGCCAGCCCGGGTGAGGGGGCCCGATCGGGGGGCATCGGACGGGAGGCGCGTCGCGATGGGGGAAAGCCTTGGAGGCTCTCGAAGCGACTTCGGAACCACGATCGGGCGCCGTGGCGCGCGCGCGGTCGTGTTTGCGAACGGACGCTTCTTCCGGCCCATCGGCGACGCCGGTCCGTCAGGCCGACCGGGCGTCGCACCCGGCGTGCGCGGAGGGGGGCGCACGCCGGGTCCCCCGGTCCATCGACGTTTGGCGGCTCGCGGTCGCGCCGCGCATCGGCTAGGTTGAGCGGACTCGAGCGGGCGGCGGTCGCCATGCGCGCCGCGCGCCCGCCGCGACCGATTGGACCGACCGGAGCGCTGGACCGCCCATGCCGCCGAGCGACGCGCGCCTCGCGCCCTATCTGGAGCTGCATGCCGAGGTGGCCGACGCCCTCGCGGCCGGCCGCCCCGTGGTCGCCCTCGAGTCCACCGCCATCGCCCACGGCCTGCCGCGGCCGCGCAACCTGGTGACCGCCCGCCACCTCGAGGCCATCGTGCGGGACGTGGGGGCGGTGCCGGCGACCGTCGCGGTGCTCGACCGTCGCATCCGGGTCGGCCTCTCCGCCGAGGCGCTGGGCCAATTCGCCGCCCGCGAGGACGTGGTCAAGGCGAGCCGGCGCGACCTCGCCTTCCTGCTGGCCTCCGGCCATCCCGGCGCGACCACGGTGGCCGCCACCCTCGCCGTCGCCGCCCTGGCCGGCATCCGGGTGTTCGCCACCGGGGGCATCGGCGGCGTCCACCGCGGCGGCGCGGCGAGCCTCGACGTGTCGGCCGACCTGGCCGCCCTGGCCGACTGCCCGGTCGCCCTGGTCTCGGCCGGCGCTAAGCTCATACTCGACCTTGAGAAAACTCTGGAAGTTCTTGAAACTTATTCAGTCCCGGTGATCGGTTATGGCTGCACCAGCTTCCCCGGCTTCTACTGCGCCGACGCCGGCCTGCCGCTCGACCTGGGCGTCGAGACGCCGCGGGAGGCGGCCGACATCATGCGCGCCCATTGGGCGCTCGGCCAAGGCGGGCTGCTGTTCGCCAACCCGATCCCCGAGGCGGCGGGCCTGCGGCGCGGCGAGGTGGAAGGCTGGATCGCCGAGGCGCTGGGCGAGGCCGGCGACGCCGGGATCGGCGGCAAGGCGGTGACGCCGTTCGTGCTGGCGCGGCTGCACGAGCTGAGCGGCGGGCGGACGCTGGACGCCAACGTGGCGCTGCTCGAGGCGAACGCCCGGGTCGCCGCCGAGATCGCCTGCGCCTACGCGGCCTCGGGCGCCGGCGCCGACGCCGACGCCGACGCCGACGCCGACGGGAGCTGAGCCGCGGTGGCCGCAGACGCCTCAGACGCCTCAGACGTCTCTCTGCCCGCGGCCTTCGCCGCCTGGTTCGCGGCGCGCGGCTGGCGGCCCCACGCCCACCAGCTGGCGATGCTGGCGGCCGCCCGGGCCGGCGAGTCCGCGCTCTTGATCGCGCCGACCGGCGGCGGCAAGACCCTGGCCGGCTTCCTGCCGAGCCTGATCGACCTCGCCGAGCGTCCGCGGGCCGGCCTGCACACCCTCTACGTCTCGCCGCTGAAGGCGCTCGCCGTCGACATCCACCGCAACCTCGCCCGGCCGATCGCGGAGATCGGGCTCGAGATCGACTGCGAGACCCGCACCGGCGACACGCCCCACGCCAAGCGCCAGCGCCAGCGCCGCCGGCCGCCGCAGCTCCTGATGACGACGCCGGAATCCCTCGCCCTGCTGCTGTCCTACCCTGACGCGGCCAAGGTCTTCGCCGGCCTCGCCTGCGTCGTGGTGGACGAGCTGCACGCGCTCGCCGACACCAAGCGCGGCGACCTCCTGGCGCTCGCCCTGGCGCGGCTGCGCCGCCTGGCGCCGGCCGGCCGCCTGGTCGGGCTCTCGGCGACCGTCGCCGATCCGCCGGCGCTCGCCGCTTGGCTGGCCCCGGCGGAGGGCGCGGCGGGAGGTGCCGAGGGGCGCCGCCCGCGGCTGATCGTCGGCGCGCCCGGCCCCGACCCGGAGATCGAGATCCTCGCCACCCAGGCCTACCTACCATGGTCCGGCCACATGGCGGTGCATGCGCTCGAGGAGGTCTACCACCAGATCCGGCGCGCCGGCACGACCATCGTGTTCGTCAACACCCGGGCCCAGGCGGAGATCGTGTTCCAGGAGCTGTGGCGCCTCAACGAGGACGGCCTGGCGATCGCGCTGCACCACGGCAGCCTGTCGGCCGAGCAGCGCCGCAAGGTGGAGGCCGCCATGGCGCGCGGCGACCTGCGCGCCGTGGTCGCGACCTCGTCCCTCGACCTCGGCATCGACTGGGGCTCGGTCGACCTGGTGGTGCAGGTCGGCGCGCCCAAGGGCTCGGCCCGGCTGCTGCAGCGCATCGGCCGGGCGAACCACCGCCTCGACCAGCCGAGCCGGGCGCTGCTGGTGCCGGCCAACCGTTTCGAGGTGCTGGAGTGCCGGGCGGCGGTGGCGGCGGTGCGCGACGGCAGCCTCGACGGCGCGCCGGCGCGCCCGGGCGGCCTCGACGTGCTCGCCCAGCACATCCTCGGCATGGCCTGCGCTGCGCCGTTCGACGCCGATCGGCTCTACGCCGAGGTGGTGTCCGCCTATCCCTATCGCGGTCTCGACCGCGAGACCGTCGGCAGG
>JAWWCG010000081.1:0-9954 GCA_033720555.1 Kiloniellales bacterium
GGTCATCTCCAGCACCTCCGGGCCGTCGTCGGTGAGCACGGTGAGCCGGGTCTTGCCCTTGAGGACGTGGACCAGCTCGTCGCCCCGGGTGTGGCGCTCCCAAGCGCTCTCGCCGGCGAAGGAGCCGGCGAAGACGCCGCCCTCGCCCATCGCCGCCAGGCTCGCGAAGGCCTGGCCGACCTCCTCCGGCGGCGTCTCGGGCCGGCGCCCGCGCAGCACCGGCAGCCCGGCCAGCGCCGTCTCGATATCGACCGCTTTCGCCATCACGACCTCCCGCGTTTCCGCTTCTTCGGTTGGCCCGCCTGGGCCAGTTGCTCGATCGCGCCGTAGGCCGCGCGCAGGCCCATGGCCTCGCCGCCGGCCGGCCGGCCCGGCGCCGGGCCCGGGTTCCAGGCCATGAGGTCGATGTGGGCCCAGGGCACGCCCGGCTCGACGAAGGCCTCGAGGAACAGGGCCGCCGTGATGGCGCCGCCGTAGGGGCCGTCGGAGATATTGTTGAGGTCGGCCACCTGGCTGTCGAGGGACTTGCGGTAGGGCCGGTGGAGCGGCAGCCGCCACAGCGGGTCGTGCTGCGCCGCGCCCTGGTCGAGCAGCGCGCGGGCGAGCACCTCGTCGTTGGCGAAGAGCGCCGGCAGGCCGGCGCCGAGGGCGACCCGGGCGGCGCCGGTTAGGGTGGCGAAGTCGACCAGCAGGTCCGGGCGCTCGCGGCTCGCCTCGGCCAGCGCGTCGCACAGGATCAGGCGGCCCTCGGCGTCGGTGTTGCCGACCTCCACCGTCAGCCCCTTGCGGGTGTCGAGCACGTCGAGCGGCCGGAAGGCGTTGCCGGCGACGCTGTTCTCGACCGCCGGCACCAGCACCCGCAGCCGCACCGGCAGCTCGGCCGCCATCACCATGGACGCGAGCCCCAGCACGTGGGCGGCGCCGCCCATGTCCTTCTTCATCAGCTTCATGCCCGCCGCGGGCTTGAGGTCGAGGCCGCCGGAATCGAAGCAGACCCCCTTGCCGACCAGGGTGACGCGCGGGCCCTTGGCGCCCCAGCGCAGATCGATCAGGCGCGGCGCCTGGTCGCTCGCCCGGCCGACCGCGTGGATCGCCGGGTAGTTCTTCTTCAGGAGCTGGCCGCCGAGGGTGACCACGACGCGCGCGCCATGGGCCCGCGCCAGCTTGCGCGCGGCGGCGGCGAGGTCCGCCGGGCCCATGTCGTTCGCCGGGGTGTTGATCAGGTCGCGCACCAGCCGGGTCGCCCGGGCGGCGCGCTCGACCCCGGCGCGGTCGGCCCCCTTGGGCCAGGCGAGCGTGGCGAACTCGGGGGCCTGGCGGTAGCGGGCGAAGGCGTAGCTGCCGAGCGCCCAGCCGAGGGCGGCGTAGGTCGGCGCGCCACGCAGCGCCTTCGCGGCCGGGGCCTCCTCCTCCAGCCGGTAGCGGCCGAGCGGCAGCGCCGCCGGCAGGCCGGCGTAGGCGTAAGGCCCATCGCCCGGATCGACCCCCGCCAGGACCCGCGCCAGCCGGCCGTCGTCGCCCGGCAGCAGGCAGTGGGTGCCGGGCTTGGCCGCGAAGCGCAGCGCCTCGACCCAGGCCGCGACGCGCGGCGGCTGCGATTTCAGCCAGGGCTTGAGCCCGTCCGGGCAGAGCGGCAGGATCGGTGTCGCGCCGGCGGCGCGGGGCGTGAGGTATCGCGGCATGGGGCTCCCTCGGCTGGCGTGCGGCCCGGCGGCGAGACCGGTCTCGCCGGGGCTGGCGCGACCATGGCAAAGCGGCCGCACGACCGCAAGGACGGGCACCATGACCGACTTCAAGATCGTTCTCGGCAACAAGAACTACTCCTCCTGGTCGCTCAGGGGCTGGCTAGCGCTCAAGCGCTGCGGGGTCGCCTTCGAGGAGGAGGTGGTGCCGCTCTATCAGGACGACTGGCGGACGCGCCTGCTGGCGGTCAGCCCGGCCGGCAAGGTGCCGGTGCTGCTGCACGGCGGCCGCACGGTCTGGGACTCCCTCGCCATCGTCGAGTACCTGGCCGAGCTGTTTCCCGAGGCCGGCTTGTGGCCGGCGGACGCCGCGGCGCGGGCCCGGGCGCGGGCCGTCGCCGCCGAAATGCACGCCGGCTTCGCGGCGCTCAGGAACGCCATGCCGATGACCTTCCGCGCCGACATCGAGGCCCCGACCCGCGACCCGGCGCTCGAGGCCGACATCGCCCGGGTGGCCGCGCTGTGGGGAGACTGCCGGGCGCGCTTCGGCGCCGGCGGGCCGTTCCTGTTCGGCGCGTTCTCGGCGGCGGACGCGTTCTACGCGCCGGTCGCCCAACGCTTCGCCGCCTATCGGGTGGAACTGCCGGACGCGGCGGCCGACTATCGCGACGCCGTGCTCGCCACGCCGGAGGTCGAGGAATGGCGCCGGGCCGCGGTCGCCGAGCCGTGGACTATTCGATTTCCAATCCGCCGTTGAGCGTCTTGCCGTCGAGCAGGCCCTGCTCCCGGTAATAGCGCTCGGCGCCGGGATGGAGCGGCACGCCGAGGCCCTTGAGCGCGGTCTCGATGCGGATCAGCCGCCCCTTGGGATGGCCGCTGTCGAGCAGGCGGCGCGTCTTCTCGTGCCACAGGGCGCGGGTGATGTCGTAGACCTTGTCCGCCGGCAGATCGGCGCCGACCAGCCACTGCGCCCCGACCGAGAGGGTCGGCGTGTAGGGCACGTTGAAATAGGTGCCCGAGGCGATGGCGTCCTGGGAGAAGAAGGGATAGCGCTCCGCCAGGGCCGCGGCCTCGGGTCCCTCGATCGGCACCAGGGCGATCAGCGATTGGTCGGCCAGCTCCTTGATCACCGGCCCCGGCGTGCCAACCACCATGAAGAAGGCGTCGAGCTCTCCCTCGCGCAGCATGTCCGCCGCTTCCTGCGACGGCGCCTGGACCACCTCCATGTCGCCCGGCGCGACGCCGTAGGCGTCGAGCACCAGCAAGGCGTCGACGTGCGAGCCGGAGCCCTCCTGATCGAGCGAGACCCGGCGGCCGCGAAGATCCGCCACGCTCCTTATGCCCGACTGCAGCCGCACCACGAGATGCAGCGATTCGGGATAGAGGTTGGCGATGGCGCTGAGGTTGCCGAGCTTGCCCTTGCCGGCGTAGACGCCGGTGCCGGTGCTGGCCCAATAGGCGACGTCGGCCTGGCAGAACCCCGATTCCAGCCGCCCGACCGAGATCGCCGCGGCGTTCTCCACCGAGCCGCTGGTCGACTGGGCGACGGCGATCAGACCGGGCACGCCGCACGACCCGCCGCGCTCGCATGGCCGGCTGCCCGGCGGATTGCTGATGGCGCCGGCGATCACGCCGCCGACCGGATAATAGGTGCCGCCAGTGGAGCCCGTACCGATCCGGAAGAAGTTGAGGCCCGCCGCCGCGCTTTGCCCGGCGCCAAGTCCCGCCGCGCCCACGGCGAGGCCGGCCAGACCGCCCAAGACGACGGCGCGACGGCTCGCGAGCACGGGGCCGAGGGCGCGCGACGCGCAGCCGACCAGGGGGTCCGCGCCGTGCGTCCCGCCCCGCCTGCTTGGCCGATCCGTCATTTTCGCCTCTGAATCCCACCAGCGGATTCGCCGAGCGAATCTCTGCTGGCTGTTCCCTATAGCAACCGCCCGTGAGCTTGGCCAGGACCAAATCCACAGGTTTGCAATGTATTACGAACGCGGGACGGTGCGCGTGCACGCGGGCGGCGAGGCGGCTCGGCGCCGGGTCAGTTGGCGACCACCAGCTTGTAGTCCGGCGTGGGATTGAGCGGACAGGAATAGAGGTACTCGCCGGGCGTCAGCTCCACCTCGTAGTCCTGGGTCGCGCCGGTCACCAGCCCGCCGCCCGAGACCGAGACCTTGGTCAGCTTGTGGATCGGATTGCGCCAGTCGTAGTCGTCCTCGCGCAGCCAGAAGCCGAGCTCGTAGGGGACGTCGAGGTTGGTCACCCGGAAGACGTAGCGGCCGGGCTCGAGCCGCAGGACCTGGGCCTCGCCCAAGCGCGCGGCGCCGGTCTCGGCGTTCACGGCCTCGCAATCCGCCTTCTGCGACGTCTCGAAGTCGTGGTCGACGCCGTTCTCGGATTCGAGGAATTGGCAGGCGATCTGCGTCAGCTCGATGACCTGCGGCTCGGCGGCCGCGGCGATCTGGCCGGCGCCCGCCGTCGCCAGGGCGGCGGCGAGCAGCGGGCCGCCCGCCCTCAGCAGCAAAGGGGCGCGTCTGTGCATCTCTCAACCCTCCAGGCTTGGCCCAACGCTGGATTCAATTTGGGCGCTCGGGCGAGCCGGGTCCAGGGCCGCGGGCGCGGGCTCATGCAAACGTGTTGAGCGCGTGAGCGATGGGAGACGAGGGAGCCGTTGATCCGGCGCGCGCAGGGGACAAGCCTTGCGCCCGCCCTCCCCTTGCGCCCCCCTTGCGCCCCCCTTACGCCCGCCCCTTGCGCCCGCCCCGGCCGCTTCGGATGATGGCGGCCGTCCCGTCCCGAGTCGCCGCCCGCCGTCTTCATGCCGACCACGCCGCAAATCCTGCTCTTCGCCATCCTGCTGCTGCTGTTCGCGCTGCTGATCTGGGGGCGCTGGCGCTACGACCTGGTGGCGTTCAGCGCCCTGGTCGTCGCCCTGGTCGCCGGCGTGGTGCCGGCCGAGCGGGCCTTCGCCGGCTTCGGCCACCCGGCGACCGTCGTCATCGCGCTGGTCCTGGTGGTGAGCCGCGGCCTGTCGAACTCCGGGGTGGTGGAATACCTGGCGGGCAAGGTGGTCGACCCGGCGCGCGCCTTGTTCGCCCACATCGCCATCATGTCGGGCCTGGCCTCGGTGCTCTCGGCGGTGATGAACAACGTCGCCGCGCTGGCGCTGCTCATGCCGGTCGACTTGGAGGCCGCCGCCAAGGCCAAGCGCAGCCCGGCGCTCACCCTCATGCCGCTGTCCTTCGCCTCGATCCTCGGCGGCCTGGTGACCCTGATCGGCACGCCGCCCAACATCATCGTCGCCACCTTTCGCGGCGAGGCGCTCGGCGAGCCCTTCGAGATGTTCGACTTCACGCCGGTCGGCGCGGCCTGCGCGCTCGTCGGCGTGCTGTTCGTCGCCCTCGTCGGCTGGCGCCTGATCCCGCGCGAGCGCGGCGCCCACGACAGCCCAAAGGAGCTGTTCGAGCTCGAGGACTACGTGGCCGAGCTGGCGGTTCCCGAGGGCGCGAAGGCGATCGAACAGAAGGTGGCGGAGCTGACCGAGTCGAAAGACGCGCGCGAGGTCCAGGTGCTCGGGCTGATCCGCCGCGGCCATCGCCTGCCGGCCGGCGCCCGTCAGGTCCGCGTCGCCGAGGGCGACGTGCTGGTGATCCAGGCGGGGCCCGAGGCCATCGAGAAGTTCGCCGGCACCCACGGCCTCGACTTCGCCGACAGCGACAAGGTCGGCGAGCTGCTGAAAGGCGACGATCTCGAGCTGGTCGAGGTCGTGGTGCCGGAGGGCGCGCGCATCGAGCATCGCTCCGCCGCCACCCTGCGGCTGGCAGAGCGCTTTTCCGTCCACCTGCTCGGGGTCTCCCGCCAAGGCCAGCGCCTGCGCGAGCGGGTGCGCCGGCTCACCGTGCGGGCGGGCGACGTCCTGCTGCTGCTGGGCCCCAGCGAGGAGCTGGGCGAGGCGGTCCAGAGGCTCGGCTGCCTGCCGCTCGCCAAGCGCGGCCTGCAGCTCCTCCAGCGCGAGAAGGCCGGCCTCGCGGTCGTGGTCTTCGCCGCCGCCATCGCGCTCGCCAGCTTCGGCTTGGTCTATCTTCCGATCGCCCTTGCCGGCGTCGTCGCGGTCTACGCCTTCGCCGGCATCGTGCCGCCGCGCGAGCTCTACGACTCGGTGGAATGGCCGGTCATCGTGCTGCTCGGCGCGCTGATCCCGATCGGCGAGGCGCTCGAGTCGAGCGGCGGCACGGCGCTAATCGCCGACGGCCTGGTCGGCCTGTCGGCGGGCCAGTCGGCCGTGGTGGTGCTGGCCCTCTTGATGGTGATCACCATGACCCTCTCGGACGTCATGAACAACACGGCGACCGCCGTCATCGCCGCGCCCATCGCCCTCGAGGTGGCCGGTCGGCTCGGCGTCAGCCCCGATCCCTTCCTCATGGCCGTCGCCGTCGCCGCCTCGTGCGCCTTCCTGACGCCGATCGGCCACAAGAACAACACCCTCATCATGGGCCCCGGCGGCTATCGCTTCGGCGATTACTGGCGTATGGGTCTGCCGCTGGAGCTCCTGATCGTCGTCGTCTCGATCCCGATGATCCTCCTGGTCTGGCCGCTTTAGAGCCAGCGCCCCGAAGCGCCCGTCGGATCGCACAACAGATCGAAGCGACTGTTGGCCCTCGGCGGCTGCCATGAAGGGCCGATCGAGACGCACCGACGGCGCCGGGATCAGGGCGCGGGAAAAGCTTGTCGAAGCGCTGGACGCTACTGAACGCTCTCCGCGCTCTCCGGCGGCGCGATCTTTGGGGTCTCCGGGTCCGACTCGTACGAAGGCGTCATGATCTGCACGCGGTTCTCGTTGAACACGTCGAGAATATTGCTGTGCAGGGCCGACTTCAGTTTCGGGAGCGCGTTGACGGATTCGGCAAAGGCATTGATCTCGTAAACGATGGAATAGTCGGCCAGCTCCTGGCGAAGAACGAAGGGGGGCGGGTTCGTCTTGAGCCCGTCGGTGCGCTCGGCGGCCTCCAGCAGCATTCGTTCGATCTTGCTTTGCGGCTCCTCGTACCCGATCCCGAGGCTTGTATGAAGGAGGATGCCGTCCGTCTTGCCCTGTCGCGTGTAATTGGTCAGTTCCGAGCCCAACAATTGCGTGTTGGGAATGCTGATGAGTTCGTTCTTCGACGATCTAAGCTGTGTTTCGAGCAGCGTTATCGATTCGACGAAGCCCGTATGGTCGTTGATTTCGATCCAGTCGCCCACGTTGATGCCACGGCGGTAAATGACGAACAGTCCGGACAGCAAATTCGAGACAACGGACGTCGACCCAAACGAGAGAATGACCCCCAGCAGGATCGTAATTCCTTTGAAAGCCGCCGTTTCGGAGCCCGGAATATAGGGATAGGCGATAACGATCGCGAAAAGAATCAAGATGATCTTCAAGATCCAATAGGTCGGCCACGTCCAGTCAGGCTCGAAATTATCGATCTGAATCATGCCCACTTCGATGTTCTCGAAAATAAGCCTGATGATCTTCAGCAAATAGCGGAACAGGAAGTAGATCACTGCGATCATGAAAAGATCGGGAACCTGCTCGCCGACCGTCCTGACGACATCGAGGATCGGACCGGTGAAATACTGGAGCAGGACCGCGGCGATCCCTCTCGTGCCCGGGAAGGAAAAGAGGACTTGAGATAAGTAGTAATAGAAACCAGTTACAAATAATAGAAATGTGGCGGACCAGAAAGTGATCCGCGTGGTCGAGACGATCGCCTCCGTTCTAGCGATCCTTCCGGTCTTGTCTTCCACTCGTCGAATCCAGGACAGGATTCTGTAGTTGGCGTATCGAATTGAATAATGCGCTCCGAGCCACAGCAATATCGAAAATGTCGTGAAAACTGCGGTCCAGCTCGCGGCCGTGACAAGGCTTGCCGTCAAGCCCGACTCTGATCGGCGCTCGCGATAGGCGATGATTTCCTCGCGGACCTTTCCGCCTATGGTCTTCGCCAGCGTCCGCGCATCCATTCCCTCGTATTCGACATCGACCTGGTTCACCGTCATGATGTGGCGACTGTCCAGGTAAATTCCGGTGCCGGTGTCGGTCGGCCGGAGGCTTAGTTGCGGTATTCCCGTGGCTTTCTGCGCGACACCGACGATGCGTTGGGCAATGTCCGCGGCGCGTTCCTCCGCGGGATTGGCGCTCACGCCGACGACGTCGAAAATATCGTCGCCATCCACGACCACTGGCGCGGCATTGATGTGGGGTTTGACCCTGGCGTCGACGCTCTCGTCGGACGTCTGTGCCAGCGAGGCGAAACTGAAGAGCAGAAAGCCGACGCCGATCGAGGCCGCCAGCGCAACTGGAAAGGCAAAGCCAGCCCTTGCCAACTTACATTTCACTTAAAGACCCATCCCGGCGATTTCTCCACCTTGGTGGGCTCAAATTTTCGGCAGACGCCAAAGTTGACGATAACCCCCTTCGCCAGAGGCGGCTATCGGGTGGTGGGGATGCTTTCGATCCGATCTAGCTCAGTATTAACCGAGCCGATTCGTCTAAGTTCCCTTCAAGAAGCTTATTTTATCGACCGCGGCGGTCGACGTCGGCCCGCCCCCACGCGGACGGGCGCGGCGCCTCGTCCAGAAACCGGGCCACGCGGCCGCCAAGGGCGGATGGGCGCCCTGGCGGAAGACACCCGTGATCAGGCGAGCCTGCGACGATAGCCGGGCAGCGAGTCTCTGGCGCGACCCCTTGGCGCGGCGGCTCGGTCGGGGTGCGATTTCTCGTGGATGAATACGGTGTAGCCCTCGGGCTCCGGCTCCGAGGCCAGGACATGGTCGAAGCTGCTCCACAGCTCTTTCAGCTTGGGCGCTGCGGCTTCGGCTTTCGCCTTGCTTTCATAGATGGCGATCGTCACGCACCTGCCGTCGGCCATTCGCCCTGTGCAGATGAACTCCTTCAGTCCAGGCAAGGACTTGATCTGAGGAAGCAGCCCCCTCGCGACGGAGACGCCATCGTCAACGTAGCCCTTCTTGCAGGTATAAGTCGTGATTCGCGCGTACATCGGCGGACTCCCCCTGATCTTCTGCAGTCGATCTTCTTGCAATCGCGAACAGTGAAGGCGAGCAGTGAAGGCAAAAGGCGTCGGAGCCGGTTCGCCTCGCCGCCCTGCCGCCTCGGGGAGCAAGCCGTCACTCTCTTACGGACGCCGTTAACTCAACCGGTGAAATCCGAAATGGTTCCGGTTTCCGGTCCGACCTGAGCTGCCTCCGGCCTATTCGACTGGCGTTCCCACTCTCGGCTCGAGGGCGCGGTCAGGCGATTGCAGAGCGAGCCCGCCCCCCACGATCAGGAGGATCAGCAAGCAATAGAGGAGGGGTGCGGGCAATCGGCGTGGTTTTTCTCCGTCGGTCATTCGCGAGTCTCCGGAAACGGAAAGCGGGGGAAACGGAAAGCGGGCGGGAGGCAGGTATCGCCGCTTGACCCCTCTCCACCGACAGTCAACGACCGTCACCGAGCGTCGGGGGGGTCGTCGAGAAAGGCGCGGCGACCTACCGGTCTTGGCGTCGGACCGATATCGAAAGCAACCGAAAGGATGCACGTTTGTTCCGGCGTATCCCGTTCGCCCGTGGGACGGGATCGAACGCGACCCTTACCGGCGGCGTGCGGGTCTGTCCGCGAGGACCGCACGAGGCGCACCACGGCCCCCTCGCCGGTTGAGCTAGATCAATGTCTCTGCGGCAGAGATAATGGAACAAACGCCACGTCGACCCCGGCTTCGAAAACCGCCATGCGCACGTTCGTCCTCTTGCTCCTCGCCCTCGCCATCGTGCAGCCGATAACCGCAACCGCCGCGGAGGAGCCCGAGCGCGAGGCCTTCGTCCAGGAGAGCCGGGCGATGGTCAAGGCCTTCGCCACGAGCCTGAAGGGCGAGTTGCAGGCGGCCATCCAGGAGGGTGGCCCCGGCAACGCGATTGCCGTCTGCAACACCCGGGCGCCCGAGATTGCTCGAGAGCTCTCCCAACCGGCTCAATGGCGCATCGCGCGGACCAGCCACAAAGTCCGCAATCCGGACAACGCGCCGGACGATTGGGAGGCGCGGGTGCTGGCCGAGTTCCTCGAGCGAGCCGCGGCCGGGGAGGACCTGAAGACCATGGAGCACGTCGAGCTGATCGAGAGCGATGGCGGGCGAACCTACCGCTATATGAAGGCGATCCCCGTCGGCGAGGTGTGCCTGACCTGCCACGGCGCCGACATCGACCCGGCGCTGATGGCCGAGATCGAGGCCTTCTATCCCGAGGA
>JAWWCG010000082.1:0-9941 GCA_033720555.1 Kiloniellales bacterium
CTAGAGGGTTTCCCACTCACGTGTAGCCGCACCGTCCCGCACCCGTCCGCACCCCCGGCCGCGCCTCCGGCCGGTCGCCGCCAGCGTAGACTGGCACGGGTGGCCAGCCGGCGGGTGCGGACGGGTGCGGGACGGTGCGGCTACACGTGAGTGGGAAACCCTCTAGGGAGTCGGCCGGGCCGCCTGGCGGACCGGCGCCGCCTCTCCCGGTCGCTGGGCGATCGGCACGCCGGAGATCTCCTTGATCAGCTTCTCGAGGATCGCCCGCGCGAAATCGGCGTAGTCGTCGGCGCGCATGACGAAGGAGCCGGTGCCGCCGATCACGTTGGCGAGATAGTGGCGGTCGACCAGGCCGTCCTCGTTGAGGATCGCCAGGCCGTTGATGGTGACGCCCTCGGCGACCGCGTCGTCGCGGGCGCGCGCCGGGTTCGAGCCCTGGTTGGTGCGGCCGTCGCCGGACACGTCGATCACCTTGCGCCGGCCCTCGAAGTCGTTGATGCGGAGCTGAGCGGCGGCAAAGTTGAGGGCGCCGCCGATCGCCGTGCCGCCGCCGATCAGGAAGCGCGGCGTGGCGTCGATCTCGTCCGCGAAGGCCTCGGCCGAGGCCGGGTCGTCGACGATCTGCCAGTCGATCGCCAGCGTCTGCTTGCGGTTGTCCGACCATTGCACCATGGCGACGGCGATCCCTAGGTCGCCGGTCGATTGGATCGCGCCGTGGACCGCCGGGCTGCGGAAGGCCTCGGCCAGGCCCTGCATTTGCAGATTGAACTCGCCGGGCGAGACCGAGGAGGAGGTGTCGACGGCCAGCACCAGCTCGAGGTCGACCGGCTGGCGCCCCTGCGCGACGCTCGCGTTCCCGTTTAGCAGCAAAGCCAGAAACATAGCCCCGCCGGCGGCCCGCACGACTGCGCGCTTGCCTCTTAGCGACATGACGGGAGTTTACCGCCCCACCGCCGCCGCGTCTTCGATAATGAATTGCACCGCGTCGCCGCCCGCCCAGGTGTCGAGGCGCAGCTTGCCGGCCAGGTGCACCGGCAGGCCCCGGCGGCGCAGCAGGGCTTCGCCGACGGCGGTGTCGAGGGCGCGGAACGCGATCGCCTTGAGGCGCGCCCCGTCCCGGCCGACGACCGCGCAGCGCACGTGGTTCTCGCCGACCGCCTGGGGCGCGGCGACCTGAACCTCGGGCAGCGCGAAGCGCGGCTCCGGGTTGCCGACGCCGAAGGGGCCGATCTCGCTCAGTTGCTGCACCAGCTCGGCGCGCGCCGCGCCGGGCTGCAGCACGGCGTCGAGGCCGAGCGCCGGGCGATAGTCGATCTCCGCCATGCGCCGCGCCAGGCGCCGGTCGAGGAAGGCGCGCAGGGCGTCCAGCCGGTCCTCGGCCACCGTCAGGCCCGCCGCCATGGCGTGGCCGCCGCCGTCGATCAGCAGGCCGGACTGGCGCGCGGCGATGACGGCGGCGCCCAGGTCGACCCCCGGCACCGAGCGGCCCGAGCCCTTGCCCCGGCCGTCGTCGAGCGCGACCACCAGGGCCGGCAGGTTGGTCCGCTCCCGCAGCCGGCTGGCGACGATGCCGATCACCCCGGGGTGCCAGCCCTCGCCGGCCGCCAGCACCAGGCCGTCCGACAGCGCCGCGCCGGACTCGACCTGGGCCAGCGCTTCGTCGAGCACGCCGCGCTCGATCTGGCGGCGCTCCTCGTTGTAGCCGTCCAGCTCGGCGGCCAGCGCCGCGGCCTCTCCGGCATGGTCGCAGGCCAGCAGCCGCGCGCCGAGGTCGGCGCGGCCGACCCGCCCGCCGGCGTTGACCCGCGGGCCGAGGAGGAAGCCGGCGTGATAGGTGCCCGGCGCCTCGTCGAGGCGGGCCACGTCGCACAGCGCCGCCAGGCCGGCGTTGCCGCGCCCGGCCAGGACCTTGAGGCCCTGGGCGACGAAGGCGCGGTTGAGGCCGGTGAGCGGCACCACGTCGCACACCGTGCCGAGGGCCACCAGGTCGAGCCAGCGGCGCAGATCCGGCTCCTCGCGGCCGGCCTTCCGGTACCAGCCGGCCTCGCGCAGCGCCCGGTTGAGGCCGATCAGGAAGACGAAGGCGACGCCGACCGCGGCGAGCTGGCCGAACTGCCGGTCCTCGTCCAGCCGGTTGGGATTGACCAGCGCGTGGACCGGCGGCAGGCGCGGCTCGGCGGTGTGATGGTCGAGCACGATCACCTCGAGCCCGGCCTCCGCCGCGGCCGCCAGGGGCTCGTGGGCGGTGGTGCCGCAGTCCACCGTGACGACCAGCGAGACGCCCTCGCTCTTGAGCCGCAGCAGCGCCGGGGCGTTGGGGCCGTAGCCGTCGCGGATGCGGTCGGGGATGTAGACGCGCAGGGGCACGCCGGCGGCGGCGAGAAAGCGCTTCAGCAGCGCCGCGGAGGTAGCGCCGTCGACGTCGTAGTCGGCGAACACGGCGATCGCCTCGCCGCCCTCGATGGCGGCGCGGGTCCGCGCGACCGCCCGCTCCATGTCCTGGAAGCGCGACGGATCCGGCAGCAGCTTGCGCAGCGTCGGCTTGAGGAAATCGTCGATGCCGTCGAGGTCGAGCCCGCGCCCGGCGAGCACCCGGCCGACCGCCTCCGGCAGGCCGTAGCGCTGCGCCAGCGCCCAGGCCAGGCGCTGATCGGCGCAGCGGCTCTCCCAGCGGCGGCCGAGGCACGAGCGCTCGACGTTGAGCACCAGGTCCCGGGTCGGCCGCGGCACGCGCCGGGGTTCCGGGTCCGAGCCGGCGGGGGCGCCTGGGGCGTCCGGGTCGCTAGGGGCGGCAGGAACAGTCGGCGGCATGAATTCACTAAAGGTCGGTGTACCAGGCCTTGCGCTTGAAGTTGTGGGTCGCGTCGATGATTCGCACGGTTCCGGTGGTCGAGCGCATGACCATGGACTGGGTGGTGGCACCGCCGGCGAAGCGGCGCACGCCCTTCAGCATGTTGCCGTCGGTCACGCCGGTCGCGGCAAACATGACGTCGCCGCCCGCCAGGTCGTGCAAGCTGTACTTGCGGTCGAAATCGGTGATGCCGCAGCGCGTCGCGCGGCTGCGCTCGTCGTCGTTGCGGAACACCAGGCGGCCCTGGAACTGGCCGCCGATGCAGCGCAGCGCCGCCGCCGCCAGCACCCCCTCCGGGGCGCCGCCGATACCCCAATAGAGGTTGACGCCGCTGTCGGACCGGCTGGTGGCGATCACGCCCGAGACGTCGCCGTCGCCGATCAGGACGATGCGCGCGCCGGCCTCGCGCACCTTGGCGATCAGCTCGGCGTGGCGCGGACGGTCGAGGATGCAGACCACTAGGTCGGAGAGGTCGACGTTCTTCGCCTTGGCGAGATTGCGCAGATTGACCTTGGGCTCCTCGTCCAGGTCGACGACCTCGTCCGGCAGGCCGCCGCCGACCGCGATCTTGTCCATGTAGGTGTCGGGCGCGTTGAGGAAACCGCCGTCCTGGGCCATCGCCAGGACCGCCAGGGCGTTAGGGCCGCCCTTGGCGGTGATGGTGGTGCCTTCCAGGGGATCGAGGGCGATGTCGATCGGCGGGCCGCCGGAGCCGACCTTCTCGCCGATGTAGAGCATGGGCGCCTCGTCGCGCTCGCCCTCGCCGATGCGCACGGTGCCGTCGATGGCGATCGCGCCGAGGGCCGTGCGCATGGCGTTGACCGCGGCCTGGTCGGCCGCCTTCTCGTCGCCCCGGCCCATCAGCCGCGAGGCGGCCAGCGCCGCCGCCTCGGTCACCCGCACCGCTTCGAGCGCCAGATTGCGATCCACCACGCTTTGCTCGGACATGATCTCCCTCTTTCTTCACTCGTGCTCGCGGCCGGCCCCGGTGCCGGCCGCCGGTTCCCGGGGCGCGGCCAGTCTAGCACCGGATCCGGCCCGTCGGGCGCTCAATCATAGGGCTTCGTTCAAAGGGCTTCGATGCGAATCAGGCGAGGCGGCTCCAGGACCGCCTGCAACTCGGCGATTCGCTCGAGGGCGCGCGCCATGTTCGCTTCCCTGGTCTCGTGGGTGGTGATCACCACCGGCACCGAATCGCCGGGCGAGCGGCCGCGCTGCAGCATGGCCTCCACCGAGATGTTCTGGTCGCGCAGGGCGGCCGCGATGTCGGCGATCACGCCCGGGCGATCGACCACCATGAGGCGCAGGTAATAGCTGCCTTCGTGGCGCGCCATGGGCAGCGTGTCGAGCCGGCGCAGGGCCGATGCCGGCACCGCGAAGGTCGCCCGGCCGCCGCCGCGGGCGATGTCGATCAGATCGGCGACCACCGCCGAGGCCGTGGGCCCGCCGCCGGCGCCCTGGCCCTCGGTCATAATGGAGCCGACGAAATCGCCGTCGGCGACCACGGCGTTGAGCACGCCCTCGATGCTGGCGATCGGCGCGTCGCTGCGCACCATGCAGGGATGCACGCGCTGCTCGACGCCGCCGTCCTTCGCGCGGCTTATGCCCAGCAGCTTGATGCGATAGCCCAGCTCGTCGGCGAAAGCGAGGTCGAGCGCGGAAATCTCGCGGATGCCCTCGACGTAGACGCCGGCGAAATCGATCTCGCAGCCGAAGGCGAGCCCGGTGAGGATGGCCAGCTTGTGGGCCGTGTCGATGCCGTCCACGTCGAAGCTGGGGTCGGCCTCGGCGTAGCCCAGCGCCTGCGCCTCGCCCAGGACCTCGGCGAACTCGCGCCCGGTCTCGCGCATGGTGGTCAGGATGTAGTTGCTGGTGCCGTTCAGGATGCCGTAGACCCGGGCGATGCGGTTGGCCGCCAGGCCCTCGCGGAGCGCCTTGATGACCGGCACGCCGCCCGCCACCGCGGCCTCGTAGGCAA
Source organism: Kiloniellales bacterium (assembly GCA_033720555.1). Classification (GTDB taxonomy): domain Bacteria; phylum Pseudomonadota; class Alphaproteobacteria; order Kiloniellales; family JAKSDN01; genus CALJXB01. The sequence goes on from JAWWCG010000082.1 coordinate 4,830, forward strand.
GCGCCACGCCGGCCGCCTCGGCCTGGCGCGCGAGCCGGCTGCCATGGTGGGCCATCAGCGCCTTGTTGGCGGTGATGACCGGCTTGCCCGCCGCCAGGCTGCGCTCCACCAGGTCCTTGGCGACGCCTTCCGAGCCGCCGATCAGCTCCACCACCAGATCGACATCGGGCGCCTCGGCGAGGCGTGCGGCGTCCTCGAACCACTGGGCCTGGGACAGGTCGACGCCGCGGTCGCGCGCCCGGTCGCGGGCGGAAACCGCCGCGACGCGCACCGGCCGCCCGGCCCGCTCGGCGACCATGTCGCCGTGCGCCGCCAGCAGCCGCAAGACGCCGACGCCCACCGTGCCGAGACCGGCGACGCCGATTCTGAGCTCCGCCGTCATAGCTTCCCCATCAACGCATCCCCGTCATCGCTTCCCGTCATACCGCCGATAAAATTCATTCTCTACATAAAGAATATAAATCAAGTCGCTGTCGTATATGAGACTTTTCTGGATCGGCTTCGATCAAAGCCGGCCAGAGACGGTCACTCGCCGGCGACCGGCGGCGCGCCCGCGCCGGCTGGACGCGCCTAGTCCTCGAGAAATATTTCGACCCTTCGATCGTTGCGCTCGCCGGCGGCGAGCTGCTCGCCGCTCTGCGGCGGGGCGTCCGCCTTGGCCTCGACCAGGAGGTGTTCCTTGTCGGCCCCCAGGTCGAGGAGGGTCGTCGCGACCGCGTTGGCGCGCTCCAGGGACAGCTCCAGCACCGCCATGCGCCGCGCCACCGGATCGCCCGCGCCCTCGGTCTCGGCCCTGGCGTGCCCGACCAGCCTGAGGCGACCGCCTTGCTCCTGGCTGCGCGCGACGACCTCGCCCAGCCGCTCGCGCTCGCTGCCGGCGACCTCGGAGGACTCCTCGGGGAAATAGACCACCGCCAGCGGTTCGGGGCGGGGCGCCAGGATCAGCGCCTCCGCGCTCTCGCTCGCGCCTGCCACCGCGACCCGGCCGCTGGGCGCCACGCGTTCGCTGTCCCAGTTGATCTCGACTTCCTCCGAGGCGCCGTCGTCCGACTCGCCGGTCGCGTCGGACGGCTCCGATGCACCCTCCTCGCCCTCCGGCAGCACCCGGATCGTCTCCCAGATGATCTCCACCTGGGAGCCCGCCGCCGTCGGCGGGGCCGCCGCCGCGGGCGCGGCGGAGGTCGCCGTCAGAAGCTCGCCGGTATAGCGCGCATTGGCGCGATCCGCCGCCAGGCCCTCGATCAGCTCCTTGCGTAGGCTCTCCGGCGTCGGCCGGGGCACCTCGCCCGGCACCCGGGAGAGGTTCGGGTAGTCCTCGTCCTCGGCGGCGCGGCCCTGGATGACGCTGTCGTCGTCGCCGGAGCGGCTGGCGCCGCCGCAGGCGGCGAGCGCCAGCGCCAGACACGCCGGCAGCGCCCAGGCCCATGGCCGAACTGGCGTTCGGCCGTCCTCCCGGCCTCGCGGCTGCAGGTCCGGCTGCAGGTCCAGCTGGGGCCCCAGCTTGGCGGATTTATCGGTGTTGCGCATCGCGATTCGCTCTCTTCCGGGGGGAATCTAGCATGCTCTGGAATGATTCGCGCAAGCCTGTAAAGACCGCCCTCGGCCGGCTTTGGTCTGGGCAAATGGGGCCGCATCGGCTATTAGGGGCCGCCGCAATGCGGTATCGCGCTGCAACATGCCGCGCAACATGACAAGGCAGGGTCGAAGACACAAGGATCACGCCGCGTTCCGGCCCGGCCGCGAGACCAACAACCCGGTGACCCGCGCATGACCGAGACAGACGCCCCAGAGCCCGGCTTCGCCGATCCCCTCGAGTTCTCCCGCTCGATGGCCGAGATCGCGGAGAAGAGCCGCAAGCTGCTGACCGACTGGATCGAGCGCCAGGCCGGCTACAACGGCGCGCCGGCGATCGATCCGCTCAACATCGGCAGCGCCTTTCTCGAAATGACCGCGCGCATGATGCAGGACCCGGTGACCCTGGTCCAGGCGCAGATGTCGCTGTGGTACGACTACATGCGCCTCTGGCAGTCGGCGACCGAGCGCCTGATGGGCGGCGAGCCCGAGCCGGTCGCCGAGCCGGCCAAGGACGACCGGCGCTTCAACGATCCGGCCTGGGAGGAGAACCAGCTCTTCGACTTCGTCAAGCAGTCCTACCTGCTGACGGCGCGCTGGCTGCAGGCCACCGTCGAGGGCATCGAGGGCCTCGACGAGAAGACCGCCCGCAAGGTCGATTTCTATACCCGCCAGTTCGTCGACGCCATGGCGCCCTCCAACTTCCTCATGACCAACCCGGAGGTGCTGCGCGCCACCCTCGAGTCCGGCGGCGAGAACCTGGTGAAGGGCCTGCAGAACCTGCTCGACGATCTCGACCGGGGCCAGGGGCGGCTCGACATCAAGATGACCGACTACGAGGCCTTCGAGGTCGGCGTCAACATCGCCCTCACCCCCGGCAAGGTGATCTATCAGAACGAGCTGATCCAGCTCATCCAGTACGCGCCCAGCACCGACCAGGTCTATAAGCGGCCGCTGCTGATCATCCCGCCGTGGATCAACAAGTTCTACATCCTGGACCTGCGCGAGAAGAACTCCTTCGTCAAGTGGGCGGTCGGCCGCGGCCACACGGTCTTCGTCATCTCCTGGGTCAACCCGGACGAGGAGCTCGCCGGCGCCGAGTTCGAGGACTACATGATCAAGGGGCCGCTGGCGGCGCTCGACGCCATCGAGAAGGCGACCGGCGAGCGCGAGGCCAACGTCATCGGCTATTGCCTGGGCGGCACGCTGCTCGCCTGCGCGCTGGGCTACCTGGCCGCCAAGGGCGACGACCGCGTTCAGACCGCGACCTTCCTCGCCACCATGATCGACTTCGAGGAGGCCGGCGAGCTCGAGGTGTTCATCGACGAGGAGCAGCTCGCGACCCTCGAGGAACGCATGAACGAGCGCGGCTACCTCGAAGGCTCGGACATGGCGACCACCTTCAACATGCTGCGGGCCAACGACCTGATCTGGTCGTTCGTGGTCAACAACTACCTGCTGGGCAAGGACCCCTTCCCCTTCGACCTGCTCTATTGGAACGCCGATTCGACGCGCATGCCGGCGGCCATGCACAGCTTCTACCTGCGCAACATGTACCAGGACAACAAGCTGATCGAGCCGGGCGGGATCACCCTCGCCGGGGTGCCGATCGACCTCAGGCGGATCGAGACTCCGGCCTATTTCCTGTCGACCCGCGAAGACCATATCGCGCCCTGGCCCTCGACCTACGCCGCCACCCGGATCCTCGCCGGGCCGGTGCGCTTCGTGCTCTCCGCCTCGGGCCACATCGCCGGCGTGGTCAACCCGCCCGCCGCCAACAAGTACTCCCACTGGGTCAACGCGGACATCCTCGAGACCCCCTATGCCTGGCTCAAGGGGGCTGAGGAGGTGCCCGGCTCCTGGTGGCCGGACTGGGCCAAGTGGGTGGCGCGCCGGGCCGGCAAGAAAGTGAAGGCGCGCACGCCCGGCGCCGGCAAGCTGAAGGCGATCGAGGACGCGCCCGGCACCTACGTCATGGTCAAGGCCCGCAACTGAGGGATCGCGCGGGCGGCGCGGCGTCCGGGCCGCGTCCCGCGGCGCCATTGCGCGCTATCGCGCGCTATTGCGCGAAGCCCGTGGCCGCCTTGCTGGCCGGATCCGTGACCTCGCGGTCGAGCAGCTTGTTGGTGGCCGGGCTGTCGGACTGGCCGGCCTCCGCCGTCATCCCGCGCAGGCCGCCCAAGGCCCGGTTGCAAGCGGGCGCCAGGTCCGGATAGGTCACCTTGCATTTGCCGAACACCGCCAGCGCCTCGGCCTTCTTCCGGGCATCAACCAGGACCGCGATCTGGTAGGGATAGAGGGTCGGCGGGTCGTCGAGCCGGCGCGCCGCCTCGCCGACCAGGCGCGCGGCCTCCTCGGCGCGGCCGCCGGCGAGCTGCTTCTCGATCATCAGGCGGTAGATCGCGAAGGCCGGCTCCGACCCGCCCGTGGCGATCTCCAGATTGCGGTAGGCCTTGGCGAAGTCGCCCTGCTGCTCGCGCAGCCGCGAGAAGACGAGCCGCGGATAGGCGTCCGCCTTGGTCGGCGCGCCGACCGCCGTGCGGATCAGGCTTTCGGCTTTGTCCAGCTCGCCCGCCGCCAAGGCGCCCTCGGCCTGGTTCGCGGTGCGGTAGTTGGCGAGGATCGGCGCGGTGGGATGCGCCGGCGATTGCCACGGCAGGGCGCTCGGCGCGGGGCGCGGCGCCAGCAGGTATTCGCGGTTGATGTAGGCGCCGAGGCGCTCGATGCGAACCTCGGCCGGATCGTGGTCGCCGCCGCCGATGGCATCGATGGCGGCCTCGGACGCGACGCCGAGGGCGGTGCCGGCGCCCTTCACCAGGCCGACGACGATCTGCGAGAGATCGCCGGACTCGATCGACTCGTTCATGTCGGCTTCCGCCGCCTTGGCGACCTCCTCGAGCTCCTGGCGGGCGCGCTCGCGCGACTCCGCTTCGTAGAACGCCAGACGCTCGAGCGACGTGACGGCGGCGCTCGACGGGTATCCCGCGGCGATCAGGAGGTCGAGGCCGAGGCTGTCGGCCTCGCGTTCCTGCTCGCGGTTCCAGAGGTTGGGCGCGACCACCCGCTCGCTCAGCTCGCCGGCGACGGAGGTGAGAAGCACCGACTGGGACTCCTCGCCGGTCTCCTTGCCTTCAAGCGCCGCCTTGGCCTGCTGCGCCAGGCTCAAGCCTTGGGCCGCGATCTTCTGGCTGTTGGCGAACCAGTCGGTGCCGTGATGGCGATAGAGCACGTGGGCCAACTCGTGCGCCAGCACCGCCGCCAGCTCGTCCTCGGACTCGACGGTCTGCAGCAGGCCGATGCTGACGTAGATCGAGCCGTCGGGCGTGCTGTAGGCGGAGAAGCGGGACTCCGCGCGCACCAGGGCGCGGGCGTCCAGGCCCGGCACCGGCGAGGCAGCGACCAGGCGAAGGAGGACGTCGTTGACGTAGGCGTTGAGCGCCGGCGCCGAGACCAGCCCCAAGCCGCGCGAGCGCTCGATCGCCAGGTTGATCGGGCGCTGCGCCGCGAGCTCCCGGTAGACGTGCGGCGCCGGCGCCTCGA
>JAWWCG010000083.1:0-9895 GCA_033720555.1 Kiloniellales bacterium
CCGCGGGCGGGGCCGCGTTGGACAACAAGAGCCGCCGCGCCAGGTCGCGCATGGTAGCCGAGCCCAGCGCGCCGGGCAGGTGCGGCAGCAGGCGTTCGACGGTCCGCCGCTCGGTGCCCCGCCAGAGATCGGCGGGGAAGCCGCCGTCGCCGGGGTCGAGAATCCCCACCGATTCCGGGTCGAGCTCGGTCAGTCGGCTGACCTCGATCCCTTCGACGTTCGCGGCGGCGTCCGGGTCGCCTGGATCGCCGACGTGAGTGCCGCTAGGATCGCCCGCGCGCGTCCCGCTCCCCGTTCCGCCGCCCGCCTCAGGCAGCAGGGTGGTTGGCGCCAGGCGGAGCGGCTGGCCGGGCGCGGGGCCCGGTTGGGCGACCTGGGCCGCCACCGGCACCGCCAGCCCTGCCGTCAGCCCTGTCGCCAGCCCCGCCGTCAAGGCGAGGCCCGCCAAGGGACAGAGAGCCGAGAGCCAGCGGGCGCGGCTAGCGCGGGAACGTCTCATCCGGAATGACTTTCTCCACCTGCGTGGTCGGCGCCGGGATCTCCCAGGTGACCAGGAACAGGCCCCCGCCGGCGACGGCGACGACGAGAACGGAGAGGACAAGGAGTATCTTCTTGGACATGGCGGTTGCTTGTTACCTCCTGAGCGGCACAGATCCTTGGGGCCGGAGGTCGGCGAGACAAAAAAAACCATGCCACGCGACGATCTCGAGCTGGCGATGGTCTTGCACTGGATCTGAGTGAATATGGTAGGATTCGAGTGTGGCGAATTTGCGGCAGTCTAGCCAACTGCGCCTGGCGATTCAATGACATGCACGGCCGGACTCGTTCGGCCTCTCTCGTGAGGACCCTCCCATGCCGCCCTCGGACGATCAGCAACCGCTCGCCGCGCCGGAGCGCTCGATCGTCTTGGTCGGCCTCATGGGCGCCGGCAAGTCCAGCATCGGGCGGCGACTCGGCCAGCGGCGGGACTGCCCCTTCGTCGACGCCGACAAGGAGATCGAGACCGCGGCCGGCTGCAGCATCGAAGAGATTTTCGAACGCCACGGCGAGGCCGCCTTTCGCGACGGCGAGCGGCGGGTGATCGCGCGCCTGCTCGCGGGCCCCCGGCAGGTGCTGGCGACCGGCGGCGGCGCCTTCATGGATCCGCGCACCCGGGCGGCGGTTCGCCGGCACGGCCTGTCGGTGTGGCTGCGGGCCGATCTCGAGCTTCTGGTGCGCCGCACCGGCCGCCGCGACAACCGCCCGCTGCTCAAAGGCAAGGACAGCCGGGTCATCCTGCAGGACCTGATCGAGGAGCGCTATCCCGTCTATGCCGAGGCCGACGTGGCGATCGACATCGACGACAGCCCGCCCGACGTCACCACCAGCCGGGTCTGCGCCGCGATCGAGACCTATCTGGGCGCCGAGGCGGACCTGTCGATTGGCGCGGCGGGCGAGGCGGGCGCAGCGGGCGAGTTGGACGCGTTGGACGGTGCGGCGGCGCCCGGCGCCCGGCCGGACGGGGCGCGCGCGCCATGACCGGCCACGACACCTTGCGGGTCGAGCTGGGCGCGCGCGGCTACGACATTCTGGTGGGCGAAGGCCTGCTCGCCGCCGCCGGCCAGCACATCGCGCCCTTGGCCGGTGGCCGGCGCGTCTTCGTCGTCACCGACGAGCACGTCGCCAAGGCCCACCTGGCGGCCCTGGAGCGCTCGCTGGAGGCGGCCGGGGTCGCCTACGAGGCCCTGGTCCTGCCGCCCGGCGAGGGCACCAAGGACTTCGACCACCTGGAAAGCCTGATCGACCGCCTGCTGGCCATGAGGCTGGAGCGCCGCAGCCTCCTGGTGGCCTTCGGCGGCGGCGTGATCGGCGATCTGACCGGCTTCGCCGCGGCGATCCTGCTGCGCGGCCTCGACTTCGTCCAGATCCCGACCACCCTGCTGGCCCAGGTCGACAGCTCGGTCGGCGGCAAGACCGGGATCAACACGCCCCGGGGCAAGAACCTGGTGGGCAGCTTCCATCAGCCGCGCCTGGTGCTGGCCGACACCGGCGTGCTCGCCACCCTGCCCAAGCGCGAACTCCTGGCCGGCTATGCCGAGGTGGTGAAATACGGCCTCATCAACGATCCGGAGTTCTTCCACTGGCTGGAGACCCATGGCCTGGCGATCGTCGAGGGCGATCCGGCGGCGCGGCGCCACGCCATCTACACGAGCTGCGCCGCCAAGGCCGCCATCGTCGCGGCCGACGAGCGCGAATCCGGCGTGCGGGCGCTGCTCAACCTGGGCCACACCTTCGGCCACGCCCTGGAGGCCGAGATCGGCTACGACGACCGGCTCTTGCACGGCGAAGCCGTCGCCATCGGCCTGGTGCTGGCCTTCGAGCTGTCGGCGGGGCTCGGCCTCTGTCCGGCGGCCGACGCGGCCGCCGTGCGGCGCCACCTGGCCGCCGTCGGCCTGCCGACCGAGCTGGAGGCCGTGCCCGGCGTGGTCTGGTCGGTGGCGGCGCTGATCGACCACATGGGCCGCGACAAGAAGGTGCGCGACGGGCGGGTCAGCTTCGTCCTGGTCCGCGGCATCGGCGAGGCCTTCATGGCGAGCGACGTCTCGCTCGACGACGTCGCCGCCTTGCTGACCGACCAACTCGCCGCCTGAGGCGCCCGGCGCCTTGCGGGGCGGGGCGAAACCGCATACCTCCATGGATACTTCCAGAGCCCTGCCGCTGCGCTAACTTCCCAAGGCCTCCGCGAAATGGACACGCCAATCCTGTTCACCTTCGGCACGATCGCGATCCTGCTCGTCCTCTCGGCGTTCTTCTCGGGCTCCGAGACGGCGCTGACCGCGGCATCCTCGGCCCGCATGCACACCCTGGAGCAGCAGGGCGATTCCCGCGCCCGGGTCGTCAACACCCTGTTCAGCCACAAGGACCGGCTGATCGGCGCCGTGCTGCTGGGCAACAACCTGGTCAACATTCTGGCCTCGGCGCTCGCCACCAGCCTGCTGATCGGCTTGGTCGGCGAGGCCGGCGTCGCCTACGCGACCCTGGGCATGACGGCGCTGGTCCTGATCTTCGCCGAGGTCTTGCCCAAGACCTACGCGATCCACAACGCCGACGGCGTCGCGCTCAAGGTGGCGCGGACGATGCAGCTCATCGTGATGGCCTTCGCGCCGGTCACGGTGGCGGTGCAGTGGGTGGTCCGCTCGACCCTGTCGCTGTTCGGCGTGCGCATCGTATCGCCGCTCGGCTCGAGCCTGCGCGAGGAGGAGCTGCGCGGCGCGATCGAGCTGCACACCGGCGAGGGCGAGCAGGAACGGCACGCCCGGGAGATGCTGCGCTCGATCCTCGATCTCGCCGGCATCGACGTCGAGGAGATCATGGTCCACCGCAGCAACATGGCCACCATCGACGCGGGTCAGCCGACCGAGAAGATCGTCGAGGAAGTGCTGGCGAGCCAGTACACCCGCCTGCCGCTGTGGCGCGACGATCCCGACAACATCGTCGGCGTGCTGCACGCCAAGGCGCTGTTTCGCGCGGTGCGCACCCACCAGGGCGACCTCGACCAGCTCGACGTGGCGGCGATCGCCAACGACCCCTGGTTCATTCCCGAATCGACCAACCTGCTCGCCCAGCTTCAGGCCTTCCGCCAGCGCAAGGAGCACTTCGCCATCGTCATCGACGAATACGGCGAGGTGCTGGGCGTGGTGACCCTGGAGGACATCCTGGAGGAGGTGGTCGGCGAGATCGCCGACGAATACGACATCGCGCCAGAGGGCCTGCACACGCTGCGCGACGGCTCGGTGGTGGTCGAGGGCACGGTGACGATTCGCGACCTCAATCGCGAGTTCGACTGGCGCCTGCCCGACGAGGAAGCCGCGACCATCGCCGGCCTGGTGCTGCACGAGGCCCGGCGCATCCCCGAGGTCGGCCAGGTCTTCGTCTTCCACGGCTTCCGCTTCGAGATCCTGCGCCGCCACCGCAACCAGATCACCTCGATCAAGCTGACCCCGCTCGCCGACGCCGAAGCGGCCGACGACGTCGTCGCCGGCTAGGACCCATTACGAAAGGGACCTGCATGCCCCTGCCCCGCTCCGAGCCGCGCCAGCGCCTCCACACCCGACGCTACGAGTTCAACGGCTTCGAGCGAGACGACGGCCTGTGGGACATCGAGGGCCGCATGACCGACGCCAAGAGCTACGGCTTCGACAACGACGACCGCGGCCATATCGAGGCGGGCGTGGCGCTGCACGACATGCGCATCCGGCTCACCCTCGACGACGACTTCGTGGTGCGCGACATCGAGACCGCGACCGACGCCAGCCCGTTCGCCATCTGCCCCGAGGTCGCGCCCAACTTCAAGGCGATGATCGGCGCCAAGATCGCCCGCGGCTGGCGCGCGACGGTGCGCGAGCGGGTCGGCGGCACGGCGGGCTGCACCCACCTGGTCGAGATGCTGGACGCCATGGCGACGGTCGCCTACCAGACCCTGATCCCGGCGCTCCGGAAGCGGCAGACGAACCAGGACGAGGCCGGCCCGCCCGGCGAGGGCAAACGGCTGGTCGATTCCTGCTACGCCCTCCGCAGCGACGGCCCGGTGGTGAAGAAGGAATGGCCGGAGTTCTATAAGGGGGACTGAGGCCCTATTCCCCCGGCGCGCGGGCGGTGACCTCCAGGGCGTGCACCGGGCCGGCCAGCTCCTCGGCCAGGGCGGCGTAGACCGCGCGCTGGCGCGCCACGCGCGACTGGCCGGCGAAGGCTTGCGAGACCAGGGTCACGTGGAAGTGGGTCTCGCCGCCCTCGCGCCAGCCGGCGTGGCCGACGTGCTTGTGGGACTGGTCGACCACGTCGAGGCGCTCGGGCCGGAAGGCGGCCTCGAGCTTGGCGGCGATGCGATCGGCGACGGTCATCTCGGGCGCGGCTCCGGAGCGGTCGGGAAGGCTCCGACAGGCTGGAAGCCGGCCCGGAGTCTGTCAAGCCGCGCCGTCCACGACGGCCCCCCGACGCCCCCTCTCCGCTCCCCAAACGGCCCGGGGCGCGCCCGGCCATGCGGCGTTAAGCTTTTTGCCCTATTGAAGAAACCGCGCCCGGCCCGGCTTGCCAGGGTCTCCGGCGGATCACATACTAAGGCCATGGCACGACCGACGCCCACTGCGATCCAGGAACCGTTCCGGCGGCCCGACCCCGAGGAGCGCCGCTGCGAGGTGCCCGGCTGCCCGGAAGACGGCCTCTATCGGGCGCCGCAGGCGCGCGAACGGCTGCACGACTACTATTGGTTCTGCCTCGAGCACGTGCGGGCCTACAACGCCGCCTGGAACTACTACGCCGGCATGAGCGAGGCGGAGGTCGAGCACCATCGGCGCAAGGACACCGTCTGGCAGCGCCCGTCCTGGCCGTTCGGCGGGCCGTCCTACAAGCACGAACAGCGCATCGAGGACGCGCTGCGCCAGGAATTCGCCGGCATCTTCGACGACGGGCCCCATCCGGCCCGCCCGCCCAAGCCGCCGAGCGAGACGGAGCAGGCGCTGGCGGTCTTGGAGCTCGAGGCCGGCGCCGACGCGGTCCGGATCAAGGCCCGCTACATCGAGCTGGTCAAGAAGCTGCATCCCGACGCCAACGGCGGCGATTTGGCGGCCGAAGAACGCCTCAAAGCGGTCAATTTGGCCTACACGGTCTTGAAGAACGGTCATTCGTGAACGAAATGTGGACAAATCCCCCGGCGACATGAGAGGTTCCGCGGCACTTTCGCCGCGATAGCGAGGCGCCGCGATGGCAAGGCGCAGCGATTTCCAGGTCGAAGAGAGAAATTCCATGGCCGATACCCCCGCGAACAGCACCGTCGATCTGTGGTCCGAGATGCCCGACATCACGGTTTCGGTCCGTCAGACCTTCGGGCTCGACAGCGACATGCAGGTGCCCGCCTACAGCCAGGCGAACGAGCACGTGCCGGACCTGGACGAGGCCTACCGCTTCGACCACGACACGACCCTGGCGATCCTCGCCGGCTTCGCCTACGCCCGGAAGGTGCTGATCCAGGGCTACCACGGCACCGGCAAGTCGACCCATATCGAGCAGGTCGCCGCCCGGCTCAATTGGCCGTGCCTGCGGATCAACCTGGACAGCCACATCAGCCGCATCGACCTGATCGGCAAGGACGCGATCGTCCTTAAGGACGGCAAGCAGATCACCGAGTTTCGCGAGGGCCTCTTGCCCTGGGCGCTGCAGCGCGCGACCTCGCTGGTGTTCGACGAGTACGACGCCGGCCGGCCCGACGTGATGTTCGTGATCCAGCGCATCCTGGAGGCGGAAAGCCGCCTGACCCTGCTCGACCAGAACCGCGTGATCCGCCCCCACCCGGCGTTCCGCCTGTTCGCCACCAGCAACACCGTGGGCCTGGGCGACACCACCGGCCTCTACCACGGCGTGCAGCAGATCAACCAGGCGCAGATGGACCGCTGGAACATCGTGGCGACCCTGAACTACCTGCCGCACGACCAGGAGGTCGACATCGTCCTCGCCAAGTGCCCGGACTACGACACCCCCGAGGGCCGGGAGACCGTCGCCGCCATGGTCTCGCTCGCCGACCTGACCCGCAGCGGCTTCATCAACGGCGACATCTCCACCGTGATGAGCCCGCGCACGGTCATCACCTGGGCCGAGAACGCCCGCATCTTCGGCAACGTCGGCTTCGCGTTCCGCACCACCTTCGTCAACAAGTGCGACGAGATGGAGCGCCCCGTGGTGGCCGAGTACTACCAGCGCTGCTTCGGCACGGAGCTCCCGGAGTCCGGGGTCAAAGCCACCCTGGTTTGACGCGGCGCGCCGGGCCATGAGTCAGGGTGAATCCCGTCTCGAACGTTTCCGCCGGGCGACCGGCGCGACGGTGCGCGCGATCTGCGAGCGCGACGACGTCACCGTCGCCTTCACGCCCAACGCCCAGGGCCTGTCCGGGACCGAGGTGCGCGTCCAATCGCCGTCGCGCGAGCTGAACCCCGACGAAGTGGTCCAGGTGCGCGGCACCACCGATTCCGCCGCGCTGCGCCTGCGCCACCACGACGGCGCCCTGCACAACCGGCGCCAGCCGGTCGAGCCGCTGGCCCGCGAGGTGTTCGACGCCGTCGAGCAGGCCCGCTACGAGTCGCTCGGCATGCGCCGCATGACCGGGGTGGCGGAGAACCTGGATTGGGTGCTCGAGCAGCGCCTGCGCGAGCGCGGCTATAGCGAGGCCGCGAGCCGCGATCAGGTGCCCCTGGCCGAGGTGCTGCGGGTCCTGACCCGCGAGGCCGCGACCGGGCGAAAGCCGCCGCCCGCCACCCGCTCGATGCTCGACCTCTGGCGCTCGGCGATCGATTCGCAGGTGCAGGAGGATCTGCGGCGGCTCGGCCGGCTGTGCGCCGATCAGGCGGCCTATGGCGAGGCCGTGCGGCGCCTGCTCACCCACCTCGAGCTCGACCCCACCAGCCAGGAAGAGGCCGAGGGCGAGGAGCAAAGCGAAGGCCAGGACGACCAGAGCGAGCCCGAGGGCGAGAGCCAGGAGGGCGAGGGCGACGAGAGCTCGGCCGCGGCGGACCAGAGCCAGGAGGGCGAGCAGCAGGAGTCCGGCGAGGGCGAGTCGGGCGAGGCCGAGATGATGGAGTCCGAGGGCCTCATGATGCCGGAGTCCGATCAGGAGGAGCCGGCGCGGCCGAACCGGCCGCCGCGCTTCGACGACCTCAGGGGCTTCCACGACGACGCCTACCGGGCCTTCAGCACCGAGTTCGACGAGGTGATCGCCGCCGAGGAGCTCTGCGACCCCGACGAGCTGGCCCGGCTCAGGCTCATGCTGGACCAGCAGCTCTCCAGCCTGCACGGCATGATCGCCCGGCTCGCCAACCGGCTGCAGCGCCGCCTGCTCGCCAAGCAGACCCGGGCCTGGGAATTCAACCTCGACGAGGGCCTCTTGGACAGCGCCCGCCTGGCGCGCATCGTCGCCAACCCGTCCCATTCCCTGTCCTTCAAGCAGGAGAAGGAGACCACCTTCCGCGACACCGTGGTCAGCCTGCTGATCGACAATTCCGGCTCGATGCGCGGCCGGCCGATCTCGGTCGCGGCCATGAGCGCCGACATCCTGGCGCGCACCCTGGAGCGCTGTGGCGTCAAGGTGGAGATCCTCGGCTTCACGACCCGCATGTGGAAGGGCGGCCAGGCGCGCGAGCGATGGATCGCCGGCGGCAAGCAGCCCAACCCCGGCCGGCTCAACGACCTGCGCCACATCGTCTACAAGTCGGCCGACGCGCCCTGGCGGCGCACCCGAAAGAACCTCGGCCTCATGCTGCGCGAGGGCATCCTCAAGGAGAATATCGACGGCGAGGCCCTGATCTGGGCCCACAACCGCCTGCTCGCCCGCCCGGAGGAGCGGCGCATTCTGATGGTGATCTCCGACGGCGCGCCGGTCGACGATTCCACCCTGTCGGTCAATCCCGGCAACTATCTGGAGCGCCACCTGCGGGAGGTCATCGCCTTCATCGAGTCGCGCTCGCCGGTCGAGCTGACGGCGATCGGCATCGGCCACGACGTGACCCGCTACTACCGCCGGGCGGTGACCATCATCGACGCCGAGCAACTGGGCGGCGTCATGCTGGAGAAGCTGGCCGAGTTGTTCGACGAGGAGGCGCCCGGCGTGGCCGGCCCGCAGCGCCGCCGCGCCATCGGCTAAGGCCGAGGGCCAGGGGCATATCAGGCGGCGTATCAGGCGGCGTATAAGGTTCCGTAACCTTATTTGTGCCAATTTCCTATCCTATTGAAACTTCTGGTTCGAGCCGTCCGGCTCGCCGTTGGGAAACGGTCGCGGGGACCGCTGATGGCTTCATGCGCGCATTGATCTTCGATTCCGGCCTCGGCGGCCTTTCGGTGTTTCGCGAGGTGGCGGCGCGCCTGCCCGAGCTGGCCTGCGTCTACGCCGCCGACACCGGCTTCTTCCCCTACGGTACCAAGCCCGCCGACGCCTTGGTCCGTCGCCTGCCGCGGCTGATCGCGGCGCTGGCCGCGCGCTACCGGCCGGACATCGCGGTGATCGCCTGCAACACCGCCAGCACCGTCGCCCTGCCGCCGATCCGCACGGCGCTGTCGATCCCGGTGGTCGGCACGGTGCCGGCGATCAAGCCCGCCGCCGCCATGAGCCGCCGCCGCGCCATCGGCCTCCTGGGCACGCCGGGAACGGTCAAGCGCGCCTACACCGACCGCCTGATCGACCAGTTCGCCGACGATTGCCGGGTGTTGCGCCACGGCTCGGCGGAGCTGGTGAGCCTCGCCGAGGCGAAGCTGCGGCGCGGCCGAGTCGCGCTCGACGACGTGCGGGCCGCCGTGGCGCCCTTGTGGGCCGGTCCCGGCGCGAACGAGATCGACGTGGTGGTGCTGGCGTGCACCCATTTTCCCCTGCTCCGGGACGAGCTGCAGGCGGTCTTTCCCGCCGACGTCGCCCTGATCGATTCCGGCGCGGCGATCGCCCGCCGCGTGGCCGAGCTGATCGGCGGCGGCGAGGCGCAGCCGGGCCACCACGCGCAGGCCCCCATCGCGCAAGCCCCCATCGCGCAGCCCCACATCGCGCCGGGCCACGTCGCGCCGGCCCACATCGCGGTGGTCACGTCCGAGATACAGCCCGTCGACAGCCCGGCCAATTGCTTCGAGGCCTTGGGCTTCCGGCGCGTCGACCTGTTCGACGCCGACGCCTCGTCGTCCGTCTCGACGTCGGCGACGGTCGCCTGCCGGCGTGCCCGGAGTCGCCGTTCTGAGAGCCTCGCGCGTAGCGGCCCCGTGGCTGGCGGTCCTGCTCGCGGCGTTATCGCCGGCCCGCGCCCACCAGCCGGCGCCGCCCGCAACGGCCGATCTCACCTGCACCGCCGTGCCGCTCGACCCGGGCGACCCCGAGCGGCAAAGCGTGGGCCGC
>JAWWCG010000084.1:0-9822 GCA_033720555.1 Kiloniellales bacterium
GCGATCACGCCGCGCCAGAACGACGGGCTCGAAACGGCCTTCTCGAACTTCGATCTCTTGCGCCGCGCCGGGGCCCGGCTCATTGCAATGGACGCTGTGACCTTTTCGCTCATGACGATCGCATCTCGGCTCTTCCTGCGGCTCAGGCCAGTTCGCGCTCCCCTGCCTCGAAGGCCTTGACGGCCTCCTCGTGAACCGCGTCCTTGGTCTCTTCGACCAGGCTCCGGAACTTGTTCGACGACAGGGTTCGAAAATCGCGCGGCCGGGGAATATCGATCTCGAGGTCCTTCTTCAGCTTGGCCGGCCGCGTCGTCATGACGACCACGCGATCGCCCAGAAAGATCGCCTCCTCCAAGTCGTGGGTGATGAAGAAGATCGTCACCTTGGTCCGGTCGTAAACCTCGAGCAGAGATTCGTGCATGATCGACTTGGTGAGCGCGTCCATCGCCCGGTAGGGCTCGTCCAACAGCAGGACCTTGGGATCGTTGATCAGCGCGCGCACGATCTCCGCGCGCCGGGCCATGCCGGACGACACCTCGCCCGGATACTTGCCGCCCATGTCGCCCAAGCCGGCCTCGGCCAGCATGTCGCCGGCCTTCTCCAGCGCCGCCTTCTTGGACATCACGCCCTGGACCATCGGTCCGTAGGCGACGTTTTGCGCCAAGGTCTTCCACGGGAACAGGGCGCCGTGCTGGAACACCACGATGCGATCCGCGCCTTGCTCGGCGCGCGGCTTGTCGGGCCCGCACAGAAGCTCGCCGTCGAGGTAGATCTCGCCGGTCGTGATCGAGTGAAAGCCGGCGACCGCGTTCAGCAGGGTCGTCTTGCCGCAGCCCGACGGCCCGACGATCATGCACACCTCGCCAGCCGCGATCTCGAGCGAGCAGTTATCGACGGCCAAGACGTTCACGCCCTCCGGGTCGTAGATCTTGGTCACGTTTCGAATGCTGATCGCGCCCTTACGCTCAGCATGTCCCGTTTGCATCGTCGCCGCCCCGGATTCCGGAGACTTCGTCAGACCGCCTATCATCCCTTGCAGGTCACCGCTCCTCTAAAGCCAAGGCGCGAACGCGCCATGCCATCAATCGATTGCCCGCCATGCGCACCAGCGCCGAGGTGAACCATCCGACGAAGCCGAGCGTCAGCATGCCGATCACCATCGAGACGTAGGTCACGTTCATGTAGGCATCGACGATCATGTAGCCCAGCCCGAACTCGCCCGACACCATCTCGGCGGCGACCAGGGAGAACCAGGCGACGCCGATGCTGATCTGAAGGCCGGTGAAGATGTACGGCAGCGCGCCCGGCACGACGACGTGGAAGAACACGTCGCGCGGCTTCGAGCCCAGGCACTTGGCCGCCCGGAGATAGGACTCGTCGATCGATTGCACGCCGAGAAGCGTGTTCAGGGTGGTGACGAACAAGGAGGCCAGGGTGGCCAGGAAGATCACCGGCGTCTCCAGGCCGGAGAACATGAGAATCGCCAGCGGCACCCACGCCAGAATGGGGATCGGGCGCAAGGTCTCGAGAATCGGAAAGCTGTAGTCGCGGAAGATCTTCGACCAGCCCATGAACAAGCCGAGCGGTACGCCGACCCCGGTCGCGATGGCAAAGGCGATCACGATGCGCCGACAGCTCGCGATCACATGGTCGTAATAGGCTTCCGTGAATATCGAGATGCCCCACATGGGGTCGGGGTTGAGCCACTCGGTGATCACCTCGACGGGGCCCGGCAGCTTGTTGAAGCGCGGCAGCGCCAAGCCTTCGGTGGTGAGGTAGTAGACCAGGATCCAAAGAAACAGGCCGATCACCATGAGATAGGGCATCGGCGTGCTCAAGCTTCGCCGCCAACGCCGCCACTTCAAAGCGATCGCTGAGGGCCGAGCGCGCGCGGATATGGTATCGCTGGACATAACCTACCCTGCATGAATTGACCCGCCTTAGCGCAGGCCGACCGTCCCGCCCCGGCTTGCCCCGGGTCTGTCAACCTCGGTTCGTTCGCCCGCCTCGCGCCGGGCCCCGAACGCGGGCTGCGCGCGGCGCCGCCACCGGCCCCGGCACGGCTGGCACGCCGCCCGGGTGTCGTCGGTTGCGTCCGCCGCGCGCCCGAGCCTATTCACTGAAGCTCGACAGGGGTTGACCGGTAATGTCTCCCAGCGGGCTGGACATGCCACGGGCCTCCAAAACTTCCCGCGCGACCGCGTCTTCCACCGCGCCGTCGCGCAGCGTCGCCGCCGGCACCTTCTTTTGTTCGTGCAGGAACTTGGTCGACGCATCCAGTAGCTGATTGACCTTGTCGTTGAAGACGAAGTCGAGGGTGAGGCGAACCGGGCCGCCGCCCATGGAGGCGGGAACCTCGCCGTAGAGCGAATACCAGAGCGTCTTGCGCTCGATGCCCTCGGTCTGCTCGTCGGCCATGCGGGCGACATCGTTCGCGTTGGCCAGGTCGAGGAGATAGAGCTGCGCGTCCAATTCCGCCTCGAGCCAGCCGCGGTGCACGTCGGGCCGGGTCTGGATCAGCTCGTTCATCATCACGAGAAAGCCCGCGTCACCGGCATCCACCCCTTCGAAGCTCTCGCCCGAGGCGGCGCGCCGCGCGATCCCGCGGAGCTGGATCTTCGACGCCGTCGGCTCCCAGATCGCCGCCGCCGAAATCTTGCCGGCCTCGAGATTCTTGGTGATGTTCTCGATGTTCTGGTTGAGGTATTTCGACGGCTCGATCCCCGCCTGCTCGAAGGCCAGGCGCGCGAAGCGGTCGGTGCAGGCGCCGTGCGGCGCGGCGACCACCTTGCCGTCCATCCACTTCACGGCGTCGACGCCGGTCTCGAACTCCGGCGCATCGTTCGGCACCAGGAAGATGTTGCATTGCTGCTTGGAGGTGCCGAGCACCGCGACCATGCGAAGGTCGACGATGTCGTCCTTGGTGGTCGAGACGATCGCGGGCATGTCGCCCATGTAGCCGATGTGGTTCTTTTCGCCCAGCAGCTTGCCGACGATGACCGACCCCTGCAGGCCGATCTCGAACGTCGCGGTCGAACCCTCGGGCAGGTATTTCTTCCAGAGCTCCTTGCCGTTGATGACCACGCCGGACCAGGATTCGGTGTAGTAGGGCTGGTAACCGACCACCAACTCGACCGGCTCGCCGGGCTTGCCGAATCCGACCTCGGCCGAGGCCGAGCCGGCGGTCCAAGCCGCCGCGGCCGCCAAGAGTCCCACGCCAATCCAGTGCTTGGGCGTTCGTGCCATGCTGATTCCTCCCTGCCCGTCCCTCGGCTCGCCTCTTGGCGATGATAGCCGACGCGGGCCTATCCCGTTAGAACGATCGCCAGAGAGCTTGTCTCCTTGATCCCGGAACGCGCCGATCTCAAGCTGTTTGCGAAAGCGGCGGGATGTCGGGCTCCTATCGAAGAGCGCCCTCTTTTACACGATTCACCTTCGGCCTCGGCTCGCGGCGCCGACACCCTTCGTTCGACTTACTAGGACACGTCGGACGGCTGATAATGTAAAATCCAAAGTGCCGATATTGTGATTGAGAACTCCTATCAGCCTCTCTCGAACCTCTTTCGATTGATCAAGAGGGCTGGGAAAAGCGGATAGCGAGTTAGGGACTGGCTATCAAATTATAACTTTTTTCAAATTTACTATCGAAACGCAGTTCAGGATAGTTCCCTCGAGATACGCACGAGCGAGCGCGTCATGGGCCACCGGCCATGGCCGCCGAGGAGGAAGGCTATGCCCGCACGCAATCATGCCCAGTGGCTTGCAACACCGCCAGTTGAGTTTGTCGACAGTCGCATCTATTCCGATTCCGCGATTTTCGAAGAGGAGCTCGAACTGATCTTCAAGCGGGCCTGGATTCCGGTCTGCCACGAGTCGGAGCTGGCGGAGCCCTACGACTTCCGCACCACGACCATCGCGCGCGAGCCGGTCATCGTCGCGCGCGGCCCGGACGGCAACGTGCGCGCCTTCCTCAACGTCTGCCCGCACCGCGGCATGATGATCGAGCGCCGCCCCTCGGGCAGCTTCCTCGAGGGCTCGCCCTCGGGCACCCCCAAGCACATGACCTGCATGTTCCACGCCTGGCAGTTCGACATGAAGGGCAACTGCGTGGACATCACGCGCGGCGCGGAGGGTTACGGCGATCGTCTGTCCAAGGCGCAGACCGGCCTGCGCAGGCTGCGCTGCGAGGTCGCCTTCGGCGGGTTCGTCTGGGTCAATCTGTGCGACAACCCGTCCCTCTCCCTGCAGGACTTCATCGGCGACTCGTTCGATTGCATCCTCGAATCGCTCGAAGCCGAGCCCCTCGAGGTGTTCCACTACCACAAGGCCATCATCGGCTGTAACTACAAGCTGTGGCACGATACGAACTGCGAGTTCTACCACGACTACATGCACTACCATAACCGCGTGACCGGATTTAACGACGAGTATTTCGCGCGGCGGAACTCAACCTTCGATAACGGCCACATCAACGTCGGCAGCTTCGAGGTCAAGTACGATCAGTACAAGGGCTTCGAATCGCGCGCCGAGCTGTCGTTCCCCCATCTTCCGCCCAACCAGTGGTACATGATCGACCTGTTCCCGGGCATGAACTTCAACCTGCGCGGCTCGGCGCTGCGCTGCGACATCGTGACGCCGCTGGCGGCGGACAAGGTGCTGATCGAATATCGTGGCCTGGGACTGAAAAGCGACACCCCGGAAGAACGCATGGTGCGCGTCAAGCACCACAACACCATCTGGGGGCCGTTCGGCCGCAACCTGCACGAGGACTTGATCGGCGTTCAGGGCCAGGGCTCGACCATGCAGGAAGGCGCCGAGCCGCGCCGCATCCTGCATGGCCGCCACGAGAACGGAACCATTCACGACGAGGTCGGCATGCGCCACTTCTACGCCGAATGGGGCCGGTGGATGGACCGCAATCCCGCCGACCCGATGCAGCGCTACGCCACGGCGGCGGAGTGAGGCGGAGCGATTGCGGCCGGCGGCCCTCCCCGCGCGTGCCGCCGGCAATTAAGGCAACGGCCCAAGGCTTCGAAGGCAAGGGCCCATGCGCCGCTTCGGCCGTCGCCAAGCCGGGGACCAGGGCCGAACGGCGAGGCAGCAGGAGAGGCAGGATATGAGCGCCAACGCGACGAGCGTCGCCGACCAGGTCAAGGACGCGATTTATCGCTCGTGCCTTTTGCTCGACGACGAGCGCTGGGACGACTGGCTGAGCCTGTGCGACGCCGAGTTCCAATACAAGATAACGTCGTTCAGCCCGGAGATCAGGAAGGACATGATCTACTTTTCCGGCAGCAAGCCGGAGCTCGCAAACATGTGCGAGATGCTTCCCAAGCATAACACGGACCATTCGCCGCTGAAGCGCCACGCGGTCGTCTATACCGTCGACGTCAGCGACGACGGCGCCTCGGCCGAGGCGGTCACGTCCTTCGTCATCTACCAGAATCTCTTGGACGGCGTGAACTCGCACGTCGACGCCGGGGAAAGCCGATTGTTCTGCGTCGGCCGCTACATCGATCGGCTGGCCATCGACGACGGCGGCGCGAAGCTGGTCGCGCGCGAGGTGCGCCTCGAGAACCGACGCCTCGACAAGGGGTCTCACTGGCCGCTGTGATCCCGGAACAGCCACCTCGGAAAATTAGAGGGGGCCGATGAGCTCCTGGAAAAAGGCCTGCGCCGTCTCCGACGTTCCGGTGAACGAGCTTCGCCAATTCTCTATCGACGGTATCGACGTGGTGGTCGCCAACCACGGCGACGGCTTTCGGGCCTTTCCGCCCTTTTGCCCGCACATGCAGGAGCCTCTCGTGGAATCGGGCATGCTCGACAAGTGCGTGCTCACCTGCGCGAAGCACCTCTGGCAGTGGAACCTCGCGTCGGGCGAGCGCGTCGGCATCTCGGAACGGGACATGCTGTTCTACGACGTCAAGGAGGAAGACGGCGCGCTGCTCGTCGATCTCGAATCGGAGCTCGTCTACGACTGGGAAGAAGAAGACGAAATGGACGATGACGATTTCTTCGGGTCCGATTGACTCCCGATCTCTGTTCGGCCCGGGGCGAAGCCGCGATCGCCTGCGGGCGCGGTCGCGTAGCTAGCCATGCGCATCACCTTCCAGACCAAGTCCGGCGTCTTTGACGTCGAGTGCGAGGCCGGCGACAACGTGCTCTACGCGGGGCTGCGTTCCGGCCTCTTCCTGCCCTACGAATGCGCCACCGGCACTTGCGGCACCTGTCGCTGCCGGGTGATGGAGGGCGCGGTCGATCTGCAGTGGCGCGACGCGCCGGGGCTCGCCTACGTCAAGTCCGAGCGGTCCGAGACCCTGATGTGCCAGGCCCAAGCGGGCTCGGATTGCACGGTGCGCGTTCCGGCGGCGGTCGCCAGGCTCGACGGCGCGCCCGACGAGCGATCCGGCCGGCTGTCGGCGGCCGAGAAGCTGACCCACGACGTCATGGGATTCTCCGTGCGCCTCGACGCGCCGATCTCCTACCGCGCCGGCCAGTTCGTCGTCTTGCGGGCCCCCGGCATCGCCGGCGGCCGCGCCTATTCCATGGTGAATTACGCCGCCTCCGTCGATAGCGTCGATTTCGTGGTCAAACGCAAGCCCGGCGGCACGTTCAGCGATTGGCTGTTCGACGGCGCGCCCTGCGGCTCGGAGGTGCGTCTCTTCGGCCCGCTGGGCAAGGGAACCTTCGATCCTGCCGAGGACAAGGACATCCTCTGCATAGCCGGCGGCTCGGGCATCGCCGGAATGATGGCGATTCTCGAGCACGGCGCGCGGATCGGCTATCTGAGCGACCATTCGGCCGACGTGTTCTTCGGCGTGCGTCGCGGCGACGACCTATTCTTCGCCGACGAGTTGAGCCGCTACGTCGAAGCCTCCCCGGAGACCGTCACGGTGACCGTGGCGCTGTCAGAGGACGAGCCGGACGACGCGCTGCAGAGCCGCTTTCCGAGGCTGCGTTTCGCCCAGGGCCTGGTGCACAGCGTCGCCTCGAAATGCATGGCGGACCGCTACGACAACGTCATCAGCTACGTGGCCGGCCCGCCGCCGATGGTCGACGGAGCCCTGCGGGTCCTGGTTCTGGAAGGCCGGCTGCCCAGCTCCGATATCCGCTACGACAAGTTCAGTTGAACGCAACCGCTCAGGGAGCAATTGCCCATGACTGTCACTGACGCGCTTGCCAAGGCTGAGTTGTTTCGCGATCTCTCGACGCAGTCGCTGGCAAGGGTCGCGGCGCTGAGCGAATCGCAAAGCCTCGAGGAGGGCGACGCGGTCTATACGCTCGGCGACGACGCCGAGCACTTGTACGTCCTGACCGAAGGACGGGTTCGCTTCTCGCTGGGGGTCGGAAACAGGCCCAAGGGAAGCGGCTCGATCATCGAACCGATTTCCGTCTTCGGCTGGGCGGCGCTTCTCGAGGACCAGCCGCGCCGTCTCGCGACCGCAACCTGTCTGGAGGATTCGCGCGTTCTCGCGATCTCGGGGCCGGCCCTGTTGCAGGCCTTCGAGAGCGACCAGGCGGCCGGGTTCCGGGTCATGCGGCGCCTGGCGACCATGATCACCCGCGATTTTCTCTACGACATGTCGGTTTAGACCATGCGCCTCGCGGCTCGGCCGGACCTCGCCCTTTCGAACGCCCCTGACGGCGGCCATCACGGCGCCGCGCGCCGGGGACGACGAAGACCGCTCGCGCCTAGATTGCCAAGGACGGATCTGGCGGCCGGCGCCGCGCGACCTTCGCCGGCAATCCGATCGCTGACCGTCCGGGTTTCGCCGGCGCGCCGGGGGCGCGCCGATCCGCGAGCTGCCGAAGGCCGAGGACGCATGAAAGAACAAGAAGACTCGACAGAGCAAAACGAAGGTGACGACGACGACGCCAAGCCGGACGCCAAGCCGGACGCCAAGCCGACCGGCGAGGACACCGACATCGGCAAAGGCGCGCGGGCGATCGCCTTCCTGAAGCGCCTTTTCAAGATCGGCTACCGACCGGAGAAATCCTACATGCGCGGGGCGAAATCCTGAGGTGGCGCACGCGCCGCCGCCGGAGGCGCAAGCAGGCGCGCGCCACCGCCTCGCCGCTCCGACGCCGCGCGGCCTGGGTCCCCGCGCCATGCCGGAGAGTTTCGGCGACCCGGCCGCCGAGGCCCGCGCCTGCCTGTCGGCGGCGGCCCTGTTCGACTACTCCTTTCTCGTGCGCCTGCGGGCGGCCGCTCCGGGTGCGGCCGAGGCGCTGTCCCGGGCCTGCGGGCGCGACCTCTCCGCCATGGCCGTCGGGGCCATCCGCTACGCGCTCGCGACCGACGCGGACGGATATCTCCGCAGCGACCTGACGATTTGGCGCACCGGCCCCGGGTCGTTCGAGGTCATGAGCGGGCGCGGCGAGGACGCTGGCGATTGCGCGCGGCTGCCCGGCCTCGGCGGGTCGTGCGCGGACCTCTCCGACGACACGGCCGTCCTCGCCGTGCAGGGCCCCGCGAGCCTCTCTCTGCTGCGCCTAGCGTGCGACGATCCGGCGTTCGCGGCGCCCGCGCGGTTCCGCTTCGCCGACGCCAGCATCCTCGGCGCGCCTTGCCGCGTCGCGCGGCTCGGCTTCACCGGCCTCGAGGGGGTGGAGATCGTCTGCCCCGCCGAGGCCGCCCAGTCGCTGTGGGACGGGCTCGCCGAGCGCGGCGGTCGGCCGGCCGGGTTCCAAGCCGCCGACCGGCTGCGGCTCGCCGCCGGGCTTGCCCTGTTCTCCAAGGAGTTCGCGCCGCCGGTCAGCGCCGCCGACGCGGGCTTGGCGCGGTTTCGGCCCGCCGGCGGCAAATCCCAAGACCGGCGACCGGCCAGGGTCAGGCGCGTGAGCGCCGTGGCGCGCGTCGAGGCGGTTGCGGATCCGTCGCCCGACCGCCTGGCGGCCCTGGCGTATCGACGCGGCGATCCCTTCCCGCCCGAGCCCGGAACGATCGTCGTGACGTCGGCGAACGTCGCGCCGGCCGGGAACACGGTCCTCGCGATGGGATACCTCGCCGCCGGCGCGCCCGATGCGGCCTATCCCGATTGCCACGGCACCTCTTGGACCGTCGGCGCTTAGGGCAGTCTCCGACCAATCGACAAAGAAGGGGCCCCTTGGAAGGGGCCCCGAAGCGCGCCGTCGGTCTCGACGGGATATCGACCGGACCTACTCGTAATTGTACACGTCCGGCCGCGGATCGGGAACGAAGCCGTTGCGGTTGGGCATCTCGATCGTCCCGATGTTGCTGGCGCTCACCGGCGTGTCCTTGTCGATGATCTCGCCCTCGGCCAGGATATAGGCGACGACGGCATAGACCTCGTCGTCGCTGAGCGAGCCCGGCGCGTCGAACGGCATCGCGCGCTTGACGTAGTCGAAGACCGTCGAGGCATAGGGCCAATAGCTTTCGACCGTCTTGTTCGGGGTCCCCGAATCGAGGCTGCCGCGACCGCCCCGCAAGGCGGCGGCGCCGGTCCCCTTGACGGGCGAGGCCATGTCCTCGCCGTGGCAGGCGGCGCAATTGTCGGCATAGACCGCCATGCCCTCTTCGTAGGTGCCCGATCCCTCGGGCGCGCCGCGGCCGTCGGGCATGACGTCGATGTTGATCTTCGCGAGCTCGGCCTCGTCGACGGGCGCGCCGAAGCCATAGGGGCCGCCATAGCCCCCGCCGGCCTGGGCCGCGAAGCTGGACCCCAGGGCGAACAGGAGCGCGCCGCCCGCCCCCAGAATGAACCGCTTAGTAGTGATGGACATTTTTCACGCTCCCGTCGCTTTCGACACCCCAGCTCTGGATGCCGTTCAGGTGGTAGATCGAGCCGAACTTCGGATGCC
>JAWWCG010000085.1:0-9806 GCA_033720555.1 Kiloniellales bacterium
CGCCTTGAGGCGCTCTTCGAACTCGCCGCGGAACTTGGCGCCGGCGATCATGGCGCCGAGGTCGAGCGCCATGAGCCGCTTGTCGCGCAGGGTCTCCGGCACGTCGCCGTTGACGATGCGCTGGGCCAGGCCCTCGACGATCGCGGTCTTGCCGACGCCGGGCTCGCCGATCAGGACGGGATTGTTCTTGGTGCGCCGGGCGAGCACCTGGACCGTGCGGCGGATCTCCTCGTCGCGGCCGATCACCGGATCGAGCTTGCCCTCGCGGGCGACCGCGGTGAGGTCGCGGGCGTATTTCTTGAGCGCGTCGTAGCCCTGCTCGGCGCTGGGGCTGTCGGCGGTGCGGCCCTTGCGCAGCTCGTTGATCGCCTCGTTCAGCTTCTGCGGCGTCAGGCCCGCCTCGCTCAGCACCTTGGCCGAGGGCATGCCGCTGGCCATCGTCAGCGCCAGCAGCAAGCGCTCGGCCGTGACGTAGCTGTCGCCGGCCTTCTCGGCGATCGCTTCGGCCTGCTCGAACAAGCGCGCGGTTTCCGGGGCGACGTAGAGCTGCCCGGCGCCGCCGCCTTCGACCTTGGGCAGCTTGTTGAGCTCCGCCTCGACCCCGGCCAGCGCCCGGGCCGAATCGCCGCCCGCCGCCCGGATCAGGTTGGCCGCCAGGCCTTCCTTGTCGTCCAGCAGGACTTTGAGCAGATGCTCGGGGGTGAGACGTTGATGCCCCTCGCGCAGGGCCAGGCTTTGGGCCGCCTGTACGAACCCGCGCGAACGTTCGGTGTAGTTCTCGAAATCCATAGCTTTTGAGCCCTCCTCGTCCGCGCCCGCCTCGCTTGCAGCGCGCGATCGATGATGCCGTGGTTCTCAGCGACTGCGTCCGAAATGAGAGGCCCGCAGGCGCCGGCGCGTGGCCCCCTGCCCCGCGCCACCTCTGATATGGGGCTGTGGCAAAAAAGGCACAAGAGCCCGCCCAAAAAAGACCTCCGAGGGCATGTCATTGCCATCGTTAAGGAAATGCCGCTCTTATAGCCCCATGAGCATCACCGTCGCGCAGATCTGCCGTTACCCGGTCAAGGGGCTCAACGCCGAGCCGCTGGTGCGCGTCAGCCTCGCGCCCGGCGAGGGGCTGCCGCACGACCGCCGCTTCGCCATCGCCCACGGCGCGGCGCGCTTCGACCGCGACGCGCCGCAGTGGCTGCCCAAGACCAACTTCTTCATGCTGATGCGCGACGAGAAGCTGGCGCTGCTGCGCGCGCACTTCGATCCCGAGGCCAGCAAGCTGACGATCGAACGCGCCGGCAAGCCCGTGGTCTCGGCCGACCCGACGCAACAGCTCGGCCGCACGCTGCTCTCGGAGTTCTTCTCCGGCTACCTCGCCGGCGCGTCCAGGGGCGCCCCGAAGCTCTTGGAGGCGGCGGGGCATATGTTTTCCGACAGTCCGCAGAAGGTCGTCTCGATCATCAATCTCGCCAGCGTGCGCGACCTCGAGCGGGTGGTGCGACGCCCGGTCGACCCCTTGCGGTTCCGCGCCAACCTCTACATCGACGGCGCCGAGCCCTGGCAGGAAGCGGCGTGGAGCGGCGCGACGCTTCGCATCGGCGGCGCCGCGCTGCGGGTCGAGGCGCCCATCGAACGCTGCGCGGCCACCAACGTCGATCCGCAAACCGCAGAGCGCGACCTCAACATCCCGCGCGCCCTGCAGGCCGGCTTTGGACACGCCCGCATGGGCGTCTACGCAGCGGTGACGGAAGGCGGCAGCCTCGCCGTGGGCGATGCCGTGACGGTCGCGACCGAAACCCTCGCCGACTGACCCCAGTCGACTGACCAGTCGGGCGACCGGAGTCGGGACCGGTTTCTGGATGCCGGCCCTTGAAGCGAAGGGAAGCTTGCTAGCTCTAGGAGTCGCCGGCCTCGCCGGCGGAAGACGCGGCGTCGCCTTCGGCCTTCGCCGCGGCGCCGTTGCCGGCCTTGGCGTGGGACCGCGGCCGCCCGCGGCTGCGCGCCTTGGGCTTGGGCTGCTCCGCCGCCTCGGCCTCCGCCGCGTCGGCGCCGTCCGCGCCCTTGGCGGGCTCCTCGACGTCGGCTTTGCCGTCTGTTTTGCCGGCTGCTTTGCCGGCCGGCTTGGCCTCCGACGCCTTGCCGTTGCCGTCGGAGGGCGAGCCCAGCGCTTCGCCGTCCACGAACGGCTGCTCGGCGTCCATCGGATAGGGTTGGCCGTCGGCCGACTTGTTCTCCGAGCCGCCCCGCTCCGGAGATGCGCGCTCCGGGGACCCGCGCTCCGCCTCGCCCCGCTCGCCGGCCGGGCGCTCCCCGGCCGGGCGCTCGCTCGCGGGACGCTGGGGATCGGTGGTGTCGTTGATGATGCGGTAGTAGTGCTCGGCGTACTGTTGAAAGCCCTCGGCGGCGATCCGGTCCCCCGAGGCGAAGGCGTCGCGCGCCAGGTTCACGTACTTCTCATAGACCTGCATGGCGTTGCCACGCACCCGTACGTCCGGGCCGTGGCTGTCGTAGGTTTGTGATCTATGCGGTACGAAGTGTTTGCGATTCGACCGCCCGCGCGGGCGCCGTCCACTAGGCTGCTGTCTCATGTGTCAATGTCTTTACAGTTTGACAAGCTTTCGGCTGCAATTCCTGGATCGCCCCACCGACGACCATTGCTAGCCTTTGGCCACGAACGCTGTCTTGGAGATCGTGGAGCGCCCTAATCGGGCGAATGAGCATTCGCTCAGCGCCTCAAAGGTAGTCACAACGGCCTGACATTCCAACTCCTTTTTTTCTCCGTCACGGCACTATCTTGCGCCGCGGAGCACCGCAAATCAGCAGACAGCGCCGGATTCCCGCCAAATCCCGCCGCCAATCGAGCCTCTCGAGCCCCGCGCCGCGGGCCAGGTCCGCGACCGGGTCGGCCTGTCCGGCCCCCAGCTCCAGCGCCGCCAGGCCGTCCGGGGCCAGCAGACGGGCGATCTCGGGAACGACTCGGCGGTAGGCCGCCAGGCCGTCGCGCCCGCCGTCGAGGGCGCCATGCGGCTCGAAGCGGGCGACCTCCGGCGCCAGACGGACGATGTCGCCGGCGCGCACGTAGGGCGGATTGCAGAGGATCACGTCCCACGTGCCGGCCAGGGCCGCGGCCCAGTCGCCGGCGACGAAGGCCGAGCGCCCGGCCAGCGCCAGGCCCGCCGCGTTGCCCGCGGCCACCGCGAGCGCCGCCGGGTCCCGGTCGAGCCCGATCCCCCAGGCGCCGGGCAGGCCGGTCAGCACGGCGAGCAGGAGATTGCCGCTCCCGGTCCCGAGATCGAGCACCCGGCGTGGCCGCTCGGGATCCGCCAGCCGATCGAGCACCGCCGCCACCAGGGTCTCGCTGTCGGGCCGGGGATCCAGGGTGGCCCCGGAGATCGTCAGCTCCAGGCTCCAGAACTCGCGCCGGCCGAGGATCCGGGAGACCGGCTCGCGCCGGCAGCGGCGCGCGATCAGCGCTTCGAAGCGGCGCAACGCGCCCGGCGCGAGGGCGGAGCCGCGTAGCAAGCTTGACCCACCGGGCGGCCCGTCAGCCCTGTCCAGGGCGGCGGCCAGCAGCAGCCGGGCATCGCGGCGCGGCCCCTCGACGCCGGCGCCGGCCAGGCGCTCGGCGCCCCAGCGCAGCGCCTCCTCCGCCGTGGCCGCCCGGACAGCGGAGTCGCCGGAGTTGGCGGGCTCGGTGGGCTCGGACGCCGCCTCAGGCATCCTCGTGAATCTCCTCGGCCAGACGCGCCGCCTCGTCCTCGGCGATCAGGGATTCGATCACCTCGTCGAGCGCCTCGCCCGCCAGCACCCGGTCCAGCTTGTAGAGCGTCAGGTTGATGCGGTGGTCGGTCACCCGGCCTTGCGGAAAGTTGTAGGTGCGAATGCGCTCCGAGCGGTCGCCGCTGCCGACCTGCACGCGCCGGCTTTCCGCGCGCGCGTCCTCCTGGGCCTGGCGCTCGGCGTCGTAGAGGCGGGCGCGCAGGACCTTCATCGCCTTGGCCCGGTTCTTGTGCTGCGACTTCTCGTCCTGGCAGGTGACGACGATGCCGCTCGGCAGGTGGGTGATGCGCACCGCGCTGTCGGTGGTGTTGACGTGCTGGCCGCCGGCGCCCTGGGAGCGGTAGGTGTCGATCCTGAGGTCCTTCTCCTCGACCTGGACGTCGACCTCCTCCGGCTCCGCCAGTACGGCCACGGTCGCCGCCGAGGTGTGGATGCGGCCGCTGGACTCGGTGACCGGCACCCGCTGGACCCGGTGGACGCCGGATTCGAACTTGAGCCGCGCGAAGACGCCTTTGCCGGAGATCGCGGCGCTCGCCTCCTTGTAGGCGCCGATGCCGGATTCCGAGACGCCGATCGGCTCGAAGCGCCAGCCCTTCAGCTCGGCGTAGCGCTGGTACATGCGGAACAGGTCGTGGGCGAACAGCCCCGCCTCCTCGCCGCCGGTGCCGGCCCGCACCTCGAGGATGACGTTGAGGTCGTCCGCCTCGTCCTTCGGCAGCAGCATGACCCGCAGCGTGCGCTCCAGCCCCGGCAGGCGCTCGCGCAGCTGCGCGCGCTCCTCCTCGGCCAGGGCGCACACTTCGGGGTCCTGCTCGGGATCCTCCAGCATCTCGTCCAGGCCGGCCAATTCGCGCTCGACCCGCCGCAGGGCCTCGATCTGTTCGACCACCGGGGAAAGGTCGGCGTACTCCTTCATCAGCCGTGCGTAGTTGCCGGATGACGGATCGTCGTGATCGGCCAGCAGCCCTTGCAGGTCCTGATAATGGGCCACCACCCGGTCGAGTTTGTCGTCGAGGTTCACGCCCCGTCCTCCTCAGGTTCCGTGCCGCGGTCGCGGTCGGAGGCTTCGAACAGTTTTTTCACGCTGCGCTCCAGGGCGCCGCGGTCCTCGGCCCCGTCGGCCGCCGCCCGGCGCAAGGCCTCGCTCGGCCGGTGCAGGAGCCGGTTGACGAGCCGCCGGGTCGCCTCGGCCGCGTCCAGTCCCGGCTGGGCGAGCACCGCCTCGCGCGCGCTTTCGAATTGGCGCCTGAGGGCGACGATCGCCGGCACCGCCTCGCGCTCCGCCCGGGACCGCAGATAGGCCGCCAGCTCCTCGTCGAGGATCTTGCGCGCCGCCTCCAGCGTCGCCTGGCGGCTGACCCGCCCGGCCACCGCCGCCTTCTCGAGATCCGCGAGGCTATATAGGAACGCCCCGTCCAGCTCGCCAACCGACGGATCGACGTCGCCCGGCACCGCGGCGTCGACGAAGAACATGGGCCGCCGGCGCCGGCGCTTGAGGGCCGCCTCGGCATCGTCCGCGCCGACCGCCCTGCGTCCGGTTCCCGAGGCCGCGATCACCAGGTCGGCCTCGGCCAGGGCCTCGGCCTGCTCGGCGAGCGGCCGGAAGTGGCAGCCCAGGCGATGCGCCGCCATCTCGGCCCGCTTCTCGGATTCGTGGACGACCACCAGGCGCCCGGCGCCGGCGGCGCGCAGCTCGCCGCCGAGCAGCTCGCCCATCTCGCCGAGCCCCAGCAGCAGCACCGTGCAGCGCGCCAGGTCGCCGTGGATGCGCTTGGCGATCTGGACCGCGGCGGCGGCGATCGAGATCGGCATCTCGCCGATCGGCGTCTCGTTGCGCACCCGCTTGGCGGCGCCGTAGGCGGCCTGCAGGGCCGCTTCCAGGCGCGGGCCCACCATGCCCGCGGCGGCGGCCGCGCGGTGGCTCTCCTTCACCTGGCCCAGCACCTGGGGCTCGCCGATCACCTGGCTCTCCAGCGCCGCCGTCACCGCGAACAGATGGCCCGCCGCGTCCGCCCCGCTCGCCCGGTACCATTGCGCCTCGAAGCTGGCGGCCGGCAGCCCGCTGCGGGCGATCAAGAGCTCCCGCAGGCGATCGCCGGCGGCCTCGGTGTCGCGGCAGGCGGCGATCACCTCGACCCGGTCGCAGGTCGAGACCACCATGGCCTCGGCGATGCCCGCGGCGCGGACCTGCGACAGGAAGGCCGGCTGCTCGTCGGCCTCGAGAAAGACCTTGTCGCGCAGCCCCTGCGCCGCGGTGCGATGGTTCAGGCCGAACACCATGAGGCGCTCGATGAGATGTTCGTCCGGCGCCACGCGGCCCGCCCCCGACGTCCCCGACTCGGCCGGATCGGCCTCGGCGGCGGCCGCCGCCGCGGGCTCGGCGCCCGGCTCTGTACCCGGCTCTGCGGGGTTGCCCGCCATGGGCGCTCGCTAAGATGTCCGGGCGAGGTGCTCGGCCAGCTGATCCAGGGCGACTTGTTCCTGCGCGCCCGTATCGAGATCGCGGAGCGTGGCGACCTTCGCCGCCAATTCGTCCTCGCCCAATAGAACGGCAATGCGGGCGTTCACCTTGTTGGCCCGTTTCATGCGCTTGCTCAGGCTTCCGGCGAAGCCGAGATCCACCATGACGCCGCCGCGACGCAGGTCGTCGCTGAGCCGCAGCGCGGCCTTCTCGCAGGCCGCGCCGATCGGGATGACCGCCACCGGGCGCGGCGCGGCGGGCGGATCGTCCAGCAACATGGCCAGCCGCTCGACGCCGCCGGCCCAGCCGACGCCCGGCGTCGACGGGCCGCCCAAGAGCTCGATCAGGCCGTCGTAGCGCCCGCCGCCGAGGACCGTCCCCTGGGCGCCCAGGTCATTGGTGGTGAACTCGAAGATCGTATGGGTGTAGTAGTCGAGCCCGCGCACCAGATGGGGGTTGAGGCGGTAGGCGATGCCGAGGGTGTCGAGGCCCTCGCGCACCGTGGCGAAGAACTCCACGCTCTCCTGGTTGAGGTGATCGGCGATCGACGGCGCCCCCGCCGAGATCCGCCGGTCGTTCTCGTCCTTGGAATCGAGGATGCGCAGCGGGTTGCGATGGAGCCGCTCGCGGCTGTCGGCGGAGAGCTCCTTTTCGTGGGCGGCGAAGTAGTCGACCAGCAGCTCGCGGTGGGCCTGGCGGCTCGCCGGGTCGCCCAGGCTGTTGAGCTCCAGGGTGGTGCGCGCCAGCACGCCGAGCGCGTCGAGCACGTGAACCCCCAGGCTGACGATCTCGATGTCGCCCTGGGGCTCGCCCACGCCCAGCAGCTCGACGTTGATCTGGTGGAACTGCCGCCAGCGCCCCTTCTGCGGCCGGTCGTAGCGGAACATCGGGCCGTGGGAGAAGAACTTGCACGGCAGGTCCTGGCGCAGCCCGTTCGACAGCAGCGCCCGCGCGACCGCCGCCGTGGCCTCGGGCCGCAGGGTGAGCAGGTCGCCGCCGCGATCGGTGAAGGTGTACATCTCCTTCGACACCACGTCCGAGGTCTCGCCCAGCGGGCGGCGGAACACGTCGACGAACTCGAAGATCGGCGTCGACATCTCCTGATAGCCGTAGCGCTCGGCCGCCGCGCGCGCCGTCTCGACGACGCGGCGGTGGCCGCGCATTTCGTCGGGCAAGATGTCGCGTGTGCCGCGAACCGGTTGCAGCGCGCTCAAGGTCGTCTCTCTGCTTCGCTAAGACGCGGCGCGCCGTTCCGCCGGGGCGGCCTCGCCCTCGTCGGCCCGCTCGGCTTCGAGCTGGGCGGCCTTCTCCTCCACCAGGCGGACCAGATGGTCGACGATGTCGGCGTCCTTGAGGCGATGGTCCTGCAGCCCGCCGACATAGACCATGTGGGTGCCATTGCCGCCGCCGGTCAGGCCGATGTCGGTCTCGCGCGCCTCGCCCGGGCCGTTGACCACGCAGCCGATGACCGAGAGCGTCATGGGCGTGGTGATGTGCGCGAGGCGCTGTTCCAGGACCTCGACCGTCTTGATGACCTCGAACTGCTGGCGGGCGCACGACGGGCACGAGATTACGTTGACGCCGCGGTGGCGCAGGCCGAGGGACTTCAGGATGTCGAAGCCGGCCTTGACCTCCTCGACCGGATCGGCCGACAGCGAGACCCTGAGCGTATCGCCGATCCCCGACCACAGCAGGTTGCCGAGCCCGATCGACGACTTGATCGTGCCGCTGCGCAGGCCGCCGGCCTCGGTGATGCCGATGTGCAGCGGATAGTCGCAGGCTTCGGCCAGGCCCACATAGGCCGCCACCGCGAGGAACACGTCGGAGGCCTTGCACGAGATCTTGAACTCGCGGTAGTCGAGGTCCTCGAGGATCCGCGCGTGGTTGAGCGCGCTCTCCACCATGGCCTCGGGGCAGGGCTCGCCGTACTTCTCGAGAAGGTCGCGCTCCAGCGAGCCGGCGTTGACCCCGATGCGCATGCTGCAGCCGTGGTCCTTGGCGGCCTGGACCACCTCGCGCACCCGCTCGCGCGCGCCGATGTTGCCGGGGTTGATCCTGAGGCACGCGGCGCCGGCCTCGGCCGCCTCGATCGCGCGTTTGTAATGGAAATGGATGTCGGCGACGATCGGCACCGTCGAGGCGGCGACGATCTCCTTTAGCGCCGCCGTCGACTCCCGATCGGGACAGGAGACCCGCACGATATCGGCCCCGGCCGCCGCCAGTTGGCGCACCTGCTCGATGGTGGCGGCCGCGTCGGCGGTGAGCGTGTTGGTCATGGACTGGACGCTGATCGGCGCATCGCCGCCGACGGGCACCGGGCCGACCTGGATCCGGCGCGAGGCGCGGCGGTGGATATCGCGATAGGGGCGAACGCTCATGGTCCGATGGCCGTCTCAGTCTTTCTATCTTCGCGCCGATGCGCCTCGAAGGGCGACCCGAGGGTGGCCCCGGGGTCTGGCTGCGGCGTCGATTTCCGGCTTTTTCAGGGCTCAACATGCGCCAGGGGCGCGCGAACTTCAAGCCCGCTTCGGGCGCTCACTGCGACGTCGCGGCGCCCTCGAGCAGACGCTCCGGGTCGAGGGCGATGTCCCGCCGCACCGCGCCCACCGGGCCCAGCGGCGGGATCGCGGCGCCGTCCACCTCGATCTGCAGGCCGCCGGCGTTGCCGGTGACCAGGGTGAGGCCGGCCAGGTCGGGGACGCGGTAGCTGTCGCCCGGCTGCAGCACGCGGGTGAGGATCAGGCTGTCGTCCGGCGCATGAACCTGGACCCAGCTATCCAGCCTGGCGCGCAGCACGACGCGCGCCGCCGCGTTTTCGGCGCCGTAGACGCGCGGCTCGCGACGGTCGTCGTCCGGCAAAAGGGCCTCCGGGGTCGGCGCCGCCGGAATCATGCCGGCGGCCGGGCCGGCGAAGGGGACCGAGGCGGCCGGCGTCTGGGCGGGCGCCGCGGCAAAACTCTGGGCGGCCGGCGTCGTCGCCGGCGCGGTGGCGGCCGGCAGGGCGGGAAGGATGCTGGCCAGGTTCCGGTCGGCCGCGGGCGCGGCGCGAAACTCCGACGACCAGGCCTGGCCGAGGCCGGCGGCGCCGGCTTGCGGCGTTTGGCGGCTCGGCCGGTCGAGGGTGGTCGCGGTCGACGGCTCGGGCGTCAGGACGATGCTCCGCGTCGGGGCCAGGGGATTATCCAGGGGATTGTCCAGGGGGCTGTCCGGGGGGCTATCCAGGCGATCGGCCAGGGAGTCGGCCGAGGGGTTGTCGGACGGGTTGTCGGACGGGTCGGCCGAGGGCTCGGCCGCAGGATCGCGCGCGGGGGTCCGCGCGCTCTCCTCGCCGTCGTCGGCGACCAAGGGCTCGAGGGCCGCCGGCAGATCCGGCACCTGGCCGCCGAGGCCCTCGTCCCGGCCCGAGAGATAGTACCAGCCGCCATAGGCCGCGCCGACCAGGAGGGTCGAGATCAGCAGCACCGCGCCGCTCGGAATCTGGCTCTCCGGCACCGGCGTCGTAAACACCAGCTGGAGACGCTGGTCGAAGCCCTCGACCTCCTCCTTGAAGCGGGCGACGACCGCGTTCGTGTCC
>JAWWCG010000086.1:0-9782 GCA_033720555.1 Kiloniellales bacterium
AAGGCCAGCTTGCGCGCCGGGTTGCGGCTCGGCGACAGCCAGACCGCGCGGCCGGGCTCGGCCAAGCCCATCATCGAGCCGGGGTTGGGGCAGTGGGCGACCACCTGCTCGCCGTCGGGCAGCTCGATATCCGAGAGGAATCGCTTGTAGCGGCGCAGCAGGCGGCCAGATATAAGAGGATCGATGAAGCGCATGAAGACTTGGTAGCGTGGGGTGGAGACGCTTTCAACCGTGGCAGGGCAGGTGCGATCCAAGTGCAATCCATGTGCGTGCCGGGGCGCGTCGGCCGTGGCGGCGGCCTGGATCGGGAGGACATGACGGATGAAAGCCCTCAACCTTGCGATTGCCGCCCTGACCATCTGGGCCGGCATCGGCTGCACCTTCTCCGAACCGACCGGCCCGTCGGCCCCGGCCGGCGGGGCGCTGCCGCCGCCCGCGGACCTGGAGACGCCGGACGCGACGAGCGCGCCCGCGGCACCGTCCGCGGGGGACGCGCCCGCCCCCGGCACCGTTATCGAGACCATCGAGCCGTCGCCCTCGGCCGCGACGGAGCCGTCCGCCGTGCCGATTCCCGAGGCCTCGGGCTGGATCAACCCCAGCGTCCCCCTGAGCGATCAGCAGGCGGACATCGACGCGTGCTTCAGCTACGCGCAGGGCCAGATCGAGCGCGAGACTCAGATCGACCAGGACCGCTACCTGGCGACCGACGAGCCCGGTTTCCAGAACCAGTACGGCGTGAACACCTTTAAGCAGCGGGTCGACTACTACAGCGAGCGGCGCCGGCGCGGCGCGCTGTTCGACGCCTGCATGGAATCGAAGGGCTACGTCAAAGAGTGACGGCGATGGACCGGCGCGACGTCACGGCCGCGGCGCTCGTCATCGGCAACGAGATCCTCTCCGGGCAGACCCGCGACGCCAACCTGGCCTTCATCGCCGAGCGCTTGGCCGCGCTCGGCATCCGCCTGCGCGAGGCGCGGGTGGTGGCCGACGAGACGGCGGACATCGTGGCGGCGGTGAACGACCTGCGCCGCCGCTTCGACTACGTCTTCACCACCGGCGGGATCGGCCCGACCCACGACGACATCACCTCGGCGGCGGTCGCCCAGGCGTTCGGCCGGCCGCTCGTCCTCCACCCGGAGGCGCACCGCATCCTCGTGAGCTACTACCAGCCCGGCGAGCTCAACGAGGCGCGCCTGCGCATGGCCCACGCGCCGGAGGGCGCCGCGCTGGTCGAGAACCCGATCAGCGGCGCGCCCGGCTTCCAGATCGAGAACGTCTTCGTGCTGGCCGGCATTCCCGCGGTCATGCAGGCCATGTTCGAAAGCCTGCGCCACCGCCTCGCCGGCGGCGCGCCGCTCCTGTCGCGCACCATCGTCGCCGAGCTGCCCGAGGGCCGCATGGCCGCCGGGCTGGGCGCGATCCAGGCGGCCAATCCGGAGGTCGAGATCGGCAGCTATCCCTTTCACAAGAACGGCCGCTACGGCGCGCGCCTGGTGGTGCGCAGCACCGATCCCGAGCGCCTCGCGCGGGTCGGCGAGGACGTGGCGGCCCTGGTGCGGGAGCTGAGCGAGGGGGCCTAGCGTCCGACCGCCCGGGCGTCGCCGCTCACGGCGCGACGCCGAGGTCGGTGAGCCGCTTCTCGGCCCATTCGTGATTGCGCGAGGCGGCCTTGCGGTACCAGGCCACGGCGGTGCCCAGGTCGCGCTGCACCCCGTAGCCCTTCTCGTACATCTGGCCGATGTTGAACTCGGCGTAGCTGTAGTTGCGCTTGGCCGCCTGGTGGAACCAATAGAGCGCCTGCTCGAAGTCGCGGCTGACGCCGCGGCCCTGGCGGTAGAGATAGCCGAGGTCGTTCATGCCGTTGAGGTGGCCCTGCTCGGCCGCCCGGCGGTGCCAGTGCGCCGCCGCCGCGTAGTCCGTCTCGACGCCCTCGCCGCGTTCGTACATCCAGCCCAGCCGGTTCTGCGCGCCGGCGTGGCCGCGCTTGGCCGCCTTGAAATAGGCGCGGAACGCCGCCTCGAGGTCCCGTTCGCCCGGCGGCTTGTGGTAGAGCTGCTCGGCCTTCTGGAAGACGTCCTCCACCGGGGTGGTGAGGCTGATCACGAAGCGCCCGATGAAGCCCGGGTCCGCGTCGTCCTCGTCGTCCGCCGCCGCCGTGTCCTCGGATGCCGCCGGCGCCGCCGCGACCTGTTCCGCTGCGAGCTGTTCCGCTGCGAGCTGGGACGTCTCAAATTGGGCCGCGGGCGGCGCGAGCGGCAGTTGCGCCGGCTCGTCCGCCGGGGCGTCCGTGGCCGTCGCAGGGGCCGGCCCTGCGGCTTGCGCGACCGGACGGGTCTCGGGCCGGATCTCGGGCCGGATCTCCGCGGTGCTCGCCGCCGGCGCCTCGCCGACCGGCAGATCCGCCACGGGCGATTTGGCCGGGGGGGCCGGCGCCTCGGCCGCCGGCGCGTCGCCGGGTGCGGCCGCCGCCGGCTTGCTCTCCGGTGCGCTCTCCGGCTTGCTCTCCGGTGCGCTGTCCGTCGCGGCGCCCGGCACCTCGGCCTCCTCTTGGTCGCGCGCCATCTGGGCGAGCGCCGCTTCCGCCTGCTCGCGGATCGAGACCAGGCTGAGCGGCGCGCTCCGCGCCGTCGGCCGGCCGGCCTCGAAGGCGTCGGCCTGGGAGGCGGTGGCCACCACCGCCACCCGGATGCGTCCCTCGAGCGCCGGGTCCAGGGTCGAGCCGAAGATCAAATGCGCCGACGGGTGGATCTGATCGCTGACGTGGGCGATCACCTGTTCGACCTCGTGCAGCGTCAGGTCGTCGCCGCCGGTGATGTTGACCAGGAGGGCGCGGATCTGCTCGATCGGCAGGCCCTCGAGCAAGGGGTTGCCGATCGCCGCGGTGGCCGCCTCGACCGCCCGCAGCTCGCCCTCGGCCTCGCCGGTGCCCATCAGCGCCCGGCCCATGTCCTCGATCACCACCCGCACGTCGGAGAAATCGAGGTTGATCAGCCCCGGCCGCAGGATCAGGTCGGTCAAGGCGCGCACCCCGTCCTGCAGCACCCCGTCGGCGAGGGCGAAGGCCTCGACCAGGCTGGTCTTGCGGTCGACCACCTGGAACAGGTTCTGATTGGGGATCACCAGCAGGGTGTCGAGGTGGCGCTGCAGGTCCTGCAGGCCGGCCTCGGCGATCCGCATGCGCCGCGGGCCCTCGAAGTCGAACGGCTTGGTCATCACGCCGACCGTGAGCAGCCCCGCCTCGCGCGCCGCGCGCGCGATCACCGGCGCGGCGCCGGTGCCGGTGCCGCCGCCCATGCCGGCGGCGAGGAACACCAGGTGGAAGTCCTCGAGCGCGTCGAGCACCTCCTCAAGCATCTCCTCCGCCGCCTCGCGGCCGACCTCGGGGCGCGAGCCGGCGCCGAGGCCGCCGGTGGTGTTGCGGCCGAGCTGAATGCGGGTCTCGCAGGGCGACTGCTCGAGCGCCTGGGCGTCGGTGTTGGCGACGACGAAGCTGACGCCGGCGAGCCCGGCCTCGATCATGTTGCGCACCGCGTTGCCGCCGGCGCCGCCGATTCCCAGCACGGCGATGCGGGGCAGGTAGCTGTCCGGAGACTCGCTCGCCTTGAGATTCAGCACCACGTGGCGGTTTCCCTGCTATGTGCGAACGCGCGGCGGCTTGGCGAACGCGACTCCAATAACTCAAAACCTTAGTGGCCCCGGTTAATGCCCGCAACCAAGATACGAGAAAGACGATCCCGCGATTAATTTACGTATATTAAGGAATCGTTAAGACGAAAGCCGCCGGCTACATTGGCGCCCTTGCGGCGCCGGCCGCGAAGTTTTCATCCGGCCCGGCGGCGCCCGCCGCTTTTAGTGTGCCCCTAGTGTGTCCCTAGTGTGCCCCGACGCGCCGGCCGGGCGCGCGCCGCGGGGTCTAGCGCGGGGTCTGCCATTGGGACTGCCGGGAGGTCCGGGCGCCGGCTCAATCCTCGCCCGGGCGCGCGCGCTCGTTGCCGGCCTCGGCCTCGGCGGCCAGGTGATGGCGGCGCATGAGCGGCGTCTGGGCGAAGGCGAAGACCAGGGTCAGGCCGAGGATGCCGAACACCTTGAAGTTGACCCAGAAGTCGGTGCTCTGGGTGCGCCAGACCGCCTCGTTGAGCGCCGCCATGGCGAGGAAGAACAGGGCGAAGCGGACGGTGAGCTTGCGCCAGCCCTGGTCGTCCATCGACCAGGCCGCGCCCATCAGCGGCTTGAGCAGCGGCCGGCCGAGCGCCAGGCCGCCGAACAGGACCGCCGCGAACAGCACCTGGACGATGGTCGGCTTCATCTTGATGAAGGTCTCGTCCTGCAGCGCCAGGGTGAGCCCGCCGAAGACGGCGACCACCGCCGCCGTGATCACCGCCATCAGCGGCACCCGCCGGGCGATCGCCAGGCTGAGTGCCAGCGCCACCGCCGTCGCCGCCATCAGCGCCCCGGTCGCCCACAGGAGATCGCCCAGGAGGTAGGCGACGAAGAACACGGCGATCGGGCCGTAGTCGGCCGACGGTTTCAGCCACGGCGGTTCTGCGCGCGCCTCTGGACGCGGTTCTGCGCGCGGCTCGGGGCGCGGCTCGGGTCTCGTTTCGGTGCGGTCGGTCATATCGGCCCGACCCTAACGCGGGCCCCGGGCCGAGGCAACGCGCGTTCGCACCGCCGGCGATACGCCGGCGATACCTCTGCGGCGCGCCGCATTGCGGCCGTGACAGGCGGCGCCGGCGGGGCTATCACGAGGGCCGGTGCGGGCCCTTAGGGGGGGCGGTCATGGCGACGGGCGATCTGAAGAGCGGCGGCGAGCTGGTGGTGCAGGCGCTGCGCGTCCACGGCGCCGACCACGTCTTCTGCGTGCCGGGCGAGAGCTATCTGGCGGTGCTCGACGCCCTGGTCGACGCGCCCGAGATTCAGGTGACCGCCTGCCGCCAGGAGGGCGGGGCGGCGATCATGGCCGAGGCCGCCGGCAAGCTGACCGGCCGGCCCGGTATCTGCCTGGTGACCCGCGGCCCGGGGGCGACCAACGCCTCGGCCGGGGTCCACGTCGCCTTCCAGGACTCGACGCCGATGATCCTGCTGATCGGCCAGGTGGAGCGCGCCATGAGCGAGCGCGAGGCCTTCCAGGAGATCGACTATCGCCGCATGTTCGCGCCGCTCGCCAAGTGGGTGGCCGAGGTCGACCGGGCCGAGCGCCTGCCGGAGTTCCTCAGCCGCGCCTTCGCCACCGCCACCTCGGGCCGGCCGGGGCCGGTGGTCCTGGCGCTGCCCGAGGACGTGCTGAGCGAGCGCGCCCGGCCGCGGCCCTTCGAGCGCTACCAGACGGCCCAGGCGCATCCCGGCGCCGACGACATGACCCGCTTCCAGGCGCTCCTGGAGGAGGCCGAGCGGCCGGTCGTGGTGGTCGGCGGCGGCGGCTGGACGCCGGCGGCCTGCGCCCACTTCCGGCGCTTCGCCGAGGCCTGGGACCTGCCGGTGGGCGCCGCCTTCCGCTGCCAGTCCTACCTCGACAACGATCATCCCAACTACGTCGGCCACGTCGGCATCGGCCTCGCGCCCTATCTGCGCTCGGCGATCGACGAGGCGGACCTGCTGCTGGTGGTCGGCGCGCGCCTGGGCGAGATGACGACCGACGGCTACCGCCTGATCGACATCCCCAAGCCGAAGCAGCGCCTGGTCCACGTCCATCCGGCGCCGAGGAGCTGGGCCGGGTCTACCAGGCCGACGTGCCGATCCTCGCCGGCATGCCCGCCTTCGCCGAGGCGGCGGCGGCCCTGTCGCCGGAGGCGCCGCCGCCCTGGGCCGGGTTCCGCGGCGCGCTGCGCGCCGGCTACGAGGCCTGGGGCGCGCCGCTGGCCAATCCCGGGTCGCTGCAGCTCGCCGAGGTGGTGGCCTGGCTCGCCGGCGCCCTGCCGCCCGAGGCGATCGTCACCAACGGCGCCGGCAACTACTCGATCTGGCTGCACCGCTTCTACCGCTACCGCCGCTACCGCTGCCAGCTCGCGCCGACCTCGGGCTCCATGGGCTACGGCCTGCCGGCCGCGGTCGCCGCCAAGCGGCTCTATCCCGAGCGGCCGGTGGTCGCCTTCGCCGGCGACGGCTGCTTCCAGATGACCGGCCAGGAGCTGGCGACGGCGGTCCAGTATGGCGCCAACGTCATCGTCGTCGTGGTCAACAACGCCATGTGGGGCACCATCCGCATGCACCAGGAGCGCA
Organism: Kiloniellales bacterium; assembly: GCA_033720555.1. Lineage (GTDB taxonomy): Bacteria > Pseudomonadota > Alphaproteobacteria > Kiloniellales > JAKSDN01 > CALJXB01. The sequence continues at coordinate 6,220 of JAWWCG010000086.1, forward strand.
GCTACCCCGGCCGGGTCAGCGCGACCAACCTGGTCAACCCGGACTTCGCCAAGCTCGCCGAGGCTTACGGCGCCCATGGCGAAGTGGTCGCGCGCACCGAGGACTTCGCCGCCGCCTTCGAGCGGGCCCAGGGCGCCGGCCGGCCGGCGCTGATCGAGCTGCGGCTCGATCCCGAGGCGCTCACCCCGACCCAGTCGCTGAGCGAGATCCGGGCCCAGGCCACCGGCATATGAGGGTGCGTGAGGGCGTATGAGGGCGCGCGAGCGCGCGGTCGGGCGCTGAGGGAGGCCGCAGAAGAAGGCCGCTGAAGAAGGCCGCTGAGGGGAGGGCGTCCATGTCGGACCCGAAGAAGGTTTCGCCGCGTTCGCGCGTCGCCCAGGCCGGCCACTTCGTCGATCCGGCGAGCGGCGCCATCGTGCCGCCGATCGAGCCCGCCACCACCTTCGCGCGGGACGCCGGCTACGAGCTGATCGGCGGCTACAGCTACAGCCGCTCCGGCGGCCCGGCGAGCGAACGCCTGGAGGCGCTGGCCGCCGAGCTCGACGAGGCGGCAGAGGCCCGGGTCTTCGCCTCGGGCATGGCGGCGATCGTCGCCGTCTTCGAGACCTTGGAGGCCGGCCAGCACGTGGTCGCGCCCGGCGTCATGTACCACGGCGCCCAGGATTGGCTGCGGCGCCTCGCCGAGCGACGCGGCATCGGGCTCACCCTGTTCGACGCCGCCGACCGGGCGGCGCTGGGCGCGGCCGTGCGGCCCGGCGAGACGGCGATCGTCTGGATCGAGACGCCGGTCAACCCGACCTGGGACGTGATCGACATCGCCGCCGCGGCCGAGGCGGCGCACCGGGCCGGCGCGATCCTGGCGGTCGACGCCACCGCCGCGACCCCGGTGCTGACCCGGCCGCTCGCCCTCGGCGCCGACCTGGTGTTCCACTCCGCCACCAAGTACCTGAACGGCCACAGCGACCTCACCGCCGGCGTGCTGGCGACCCGGCGGGCCGACGCGCGCTGGCGCGAGATCGCGGAGGTGCGCCGCATGATGGGCGGCGTGCTGGGCGCCTTCGAGGCCTGGCTGCTGCTGCGCGGCCTGCGCACGCTCTACCTCCGGGTCGAGCAGGCCTCGGCCGGCGCGCTCGCGATCGCCCGACATTTCGAGGGTCATCCCAAGCTCGCCGCCGTGCTCTATCCCGGCCTGGAAAGCCACCCCGGCCACGGCGTCGCCAAGCGCCAGATGACCGGCGGCTTCGGCGGCATGCTGTCGCTGCTGCTGGACGGCGACGCGGCGGCGGCCCGGGCGGTGGCGGCGCGCTGCCGACTGTTCGTGCCCGCCACCTCGCTGGGCGGCGTCGAGAGCCTGATCGAGCACCGGGCGACCATCGAGGGCCCGCACTCCCGGGTGCCGGAGAACCTGCTCCGGCTGTCGATCGGCATCGAGGACCCGGCCGACCTGATCGCCGATTTGGAGCAGGCGCTCGCGGGCGGCTAGGCTGCCTCGGTTGGCCGCGGGCGGCTAGGCCGCCCGGCTCGCCCCGGCCGGGCCGCGGAAGGCCTCGCGGATGGCGGCGGCCATCGAGCGCACCGCGTCGGTGGCGCCGCCGGCCGTGCGCAGCACCACCGTCGAGGCCGGCAGCTCGCGGAAGCCCTCGGCGGCGGAGAGCCGGCGGGTGCCCGGCGGCAGGGTGCTTTGGCCCAGCACGCCGACCGCCAGGCCGGAGCCGACGGCGGCCTGGATGCCGGCGACGCTGGCGCTGGAATAGGCGATGCGGTAGCGCAGGCCGGCGTCGTCGAGCGCCCTGAGCGACCAGTCGCGCCACCAGCAGCCGGAATCGAACAGGGCGAGCGGCAGCGGATCGCGCTCGTGGGTGAGGTGGCGGGCGGAGGTCACCCACACCGTGGGGTCGTGGAGCAGGATCTCGCCCTGGGCCGCGCCGCGATCGGAGACCATCACCGCCAGGTCCAGCTCGCCGCGCGCCAGCGCCGGCGCGAAGCTCAGGCTGGTCTCGCAGCGCACCGTCACCTGGACGCCGGGATGGCGCTCGGCGAAGCGGGCGAGCACGCCCGGCAGCAGCGAGGCGCCATATTCCTCGGGCACGCCGACCCGGACCGCGCCCTCGACCGGCCCGCCGCGCAGGTTCTCCGCCGCCCGGTCCAGTTGCCGCAGGATCGGCCGGGCGCGGATCAGGAGGTCCTCGCCCGCCGCCGTCAGGCGCACGCCGCGCGCCTCGCGCAGGAACAGGGGCTGGCCGACGGTCTCCTCCAGCTTCTTCATCTGCAGGCTGAGCGCCGACTGGGTGCGGCCGACCAACTCTGCCGCCCGGGTGAAGCCGCCGCTGTCGGCGATCGCCGCGAAGGTGCGCAGAAGGTCGCTTTCGAGCCGCGCCGTCATGGGGTCTCCGAGACATGAGTTTAATTTATCAGATAGATTTATATTATTCGATTCTCAAATGGCAAGTCCAGTGCCATCTTGCTGGGGCAAGGGGCGTCGGCGGCCCTCGGCCGCCGGCGGGCCGCATGTCCGGGTCACATGTCCGGGCCGCATATCAGTGAGACGCAGAAGATGGCCTTGTTCGAAACTGGATTGGGGCGTGGGCTATTCGCCGGCATAAGCGATCCCAAGCGCTGGATCTGGATCGCCCTGGCCTTCGCCTGCGCGGCCGGGGCGTTGGCGTTTCCCCGCCTGGCCGGCGAGACCGCCTGGTTCGTGGCGGAGAACCTGCTGCGCCTCGCGCCGGTGCTGGCCCTGGCCGTGGTGCTCGCGGCCGCCCTGCGGGCGAGCGGGCTCGACCGGCAGATCGCGCTGGTGTTCCGGGGCCGGCGGCTCGCGGTGATCGTGGCGGCCTCGGCGTTCGGGGCGCTGACGCCGATCTGCGGGCTCGGCGTGCTGCCGCTGATCGCGGGGCTCCTGGCCTCCGGCGTGCCGCTGGCGCCGATCATGGCGTTCTGGCTGTCCTCGCCGATCACCGACCCCTCCATGCTGATCGTCACCGCGGGCATGCTCGGCCTGCCCTTCGCCGTCGCGAAGACGGTGGGCGCCTTCGCCATCGGCCTGCTGGGCGGCCTGGCGACCGAGGCCCTCGCCGCGCGCGGCGCGTTTCGGGCGCCGCTCAAGCCCGCCGCCGCCGAGCTCGGCCCGGGCTGCGGGACGGCCGGCGGGACGGTCGGCGGGACAGATGGCTGCGGGGCGCCGGGCGTCGACCGCCGCTTCTGGCGCGACCCGGCCCGCCGCCGGCAGTTCCTCGCCGAGATCCGCGGCTCCAGCCTGCTGATCGCGAAATGGCTGACCTTCGCCTTCGCCCTGGAGAGCCTGCTGCGCCGGGTCGTGCCGCCGGAGCTGATCGCCGGCTGGGTCGGCGGCGAGAGCGTTTGGGCGATCCCCTTCGCCGTGCTGGTCGGCACGCCGATCTATCTCGACGGCTACGCCTCCCTGCCGCTGGTGCGCGGCCTGGTCGAGCTCGGCATGGCGCCCGGCGCCGCGCTCGCCTTCATGATCGCCGGCGGGATCACCAGCGCCTACGCCTCGGTGGCGGTCTACGCCGTGGTCCGCCTGCCGGTCTTCCTCTGGTACA
>JAWWCG010000087.1:0-9766 GCA_033720555.1 Kiloniellales bacterium
CCGCCGCCACCGCCGCCACCGCCGCCACCGCCGCCGTAGTGGGTCGCCACCTCTTCGCTCATGATCTTCGGCCTCCCCGAGCATCGATGCTCATCAATGCTCCCCGCGCATCCCGGGCAGCCTATGGGAGCGCGTTGCGGGCGGCAACACCGGCGGCTCTCGGCCGCACGGCGGCCGGGCGAACCGCCCGACCGCCGGAGCCAGCTTAGCCGGCGCTGTACTCTTTGGATTTGAACGAGAGCTTCGCAACCGCTGCCGGTGCATCCGAAATCTTCCGGATACTGGCCCACGTCTGCTTGTAGTTGGGCAGAACGAGCTCGTTGACGCCCGCATTGATGACGTTGCCCTGGGTGCCGGAAGGCGCGCCGAACAGCATGAACGTCTCGCCGCGCTTGGCCGTGTCCGTGGGATAGACCATCGCCTGCGTCGCGCCGACGTCGTTGAAGACCTCGACCAAGTCGCCGGCCTTCAGGTCCAGCTCTGCCATGTCCTCAGGATTGATTTCCAGGAAGGGATAGGGATAGCGGTCCTCGACAAAGTCGTTGTCCTTGTCGAGGAACCAGTTTTGCCAGTTGATATTGGAGCGGCCGTTGTTGATGAGGAACGCGTAGTCCCTCTTCTGCGAGGCTTTGCCGGGAGCCTGTAGCCCGCGCCAGGCGCCCGCGCAGAACCTCGCCTTGCCGTCGTCGGTGCTGAAGGTCCCGTCGGCATAGAGCCGCTTCGTGCCGACCAGCTTGCCGTCCTCGAAACCCACCACGGGTTCCTGCACGCCGTTGTTGCCCATGGCTCGCAGCCTGTCGTAGGTCACGATCTCGCCAGTGTTGGCGTAGTAGCCGTCCATGAAGGCGTCTTCCTCGGACTGCCAATCATAGCCCTCGAACTGGTCGGCGTAGTCGTCGCGACCCTCCTCGCGCAGGACGCGCTCGAGATGCTGCGCAAGGCCAGCGGCGATCATGCAGTCGGGCTTGGCGGACCCGGGTCCGTCCATATACTTCTCGACCAGGCGCATCCGCCGCTCGCCGTTCATGGAGGTGAGGTTCATCTCCCCCGATTCGACCGCCGGCAGGATGACGTGGGCCGCTTGGCCGATCTGGGTGTGGATGATGTCGACGTTGACCGAGAACAGGCCGCCCGCCTCGATCGCCGCAACGATGGCGTCGACGAGCTCCGCGCGAGTCGCGCCGGCGCGGGCGTCCATCGCCTCCTTCACCATGTTGGTGCGGCGGTTGTAGACACGCTTGAACTCCGAGGCGTTGAGCGTCGTCTTATAGTGGTCGTTCGCCCAGATGTGATGAACTTTGCCGTGACCGCCGATGAGGAGCTGGTCGATATAGGGCGCGGGACGGCCGACGTGGGCGTCGGACGGACGCATGTAGCCTTCCTGGTGCCCGCCGAGACGCACGACGCCGCCGCCGGGGCGGCCGATATTGCCGGTCGCGAGGCCGATATTAACCAGCGCGCCGATGGTGCGATAGTTGTCGTTGCCCCAGATGATGCCCTTTTCGTAGGGGAACACGCAGCGCCGGCGCGCGCCGCCATCCTTCGGCTGGGCGATCCACTCTGCAGCCTTGACGATATCCGCTTCCGCGACGCCGCAGATCGAAGCGCCGTCGGCCAGCGACATGCGGCACGCCTCGCGCGCTTCCTCGAATCCGCCGAGTGCCGCCGGGAACGCTTCGTTCTGCGGCTGCGCGATGCCGTCCTGGAAGGTCGAGGCCGCGATGAACTCGCTATCGACCCAGCCCTGATCGGCGATGTAGGTGAAGAGTGTGTTGAAGAGAGCGAGATCTGTGCCCGAAGCGATGGCCAGGTGCAGAACGTTCTCCTTGCCGGCGGCGTCCTCGAAAGCGTTGAGCGTCACCGTGCGCCGGGGATCGACTATGACCACTTTCGCGGGGCCATGAGGTTCGCCAGGCAGCTCAGCTTCCTTTTCCGCCATGGTTTCGCCGCGGACCGCCGGGATCATATGATTGAGAAAAAGATTGGTCTGGGTTTCGAGGGAGTTGGCGCCGACCATGAAGATCGTGTCGGTGAGATGATAGTCCTCATAGCAGTAGTTCAGCTCGCCGACGCCCATGTCGCGGGTCGAGTGAACCTCGGAGTTGTATGCCGGCCGATTGTGAATCCGGCAGTTCTTGACCTTCATCGATTGGAAATAGAGCTTGCCGGTCCCCCAGGTGTTCTCGTAACCACCGGCCGAGCCGCCATGATCGAACATCGAGACGAAGAGGTCGTCTTCGTTGTCCTTGTCGATCACCCGGGCGGTGACCTGCGCCACCAGATCGAGAGCATCCTCCCAGCTTGTCGGCTGCCAGGTGCCGTAGCGCCAAACCAGCGGCTCGCTCAGGCGCTGCTGCTGGGTGCCGGTCACGTCCGACCGGCGGTTTTCCGCCATCCGCGCGCCTCGGACCGATCCGAGACCCGAGTTCACCACACAAGCTTCGTCGGGCTTGATGACCAGGTGCACATCTTTTCCGTCTTGCTTGACGACGTTGTACATAGAGGGCGAATACCAAGCGTCGGTCGCCGCGCCCTGTTGCTGCGAGAGATCTACGCCGAAGGCGTTCTCGCTCGGAGCCGTGCCGCCCTGCTTGTTAATCGGCCAGGTGTAAGCGTGATAACCACAGCCGACGATACAGTAGTGGCAGGTGACGTTGTGCTTCTTCGCGTCTGCGGGGATGATGGGCAGACGGTCGACCTGGCGTTTGTAAGCCATCGATGTTCCTCCCTGTCAGAGCACGTTGCTGAGGCGGCCGTAAAGCAGCTCGTCCACGCCTTCGGCATAGATGTCGCCCTTGTCGTCCACGCGCAGCACGTATTGCGGCAGGTTTTGAGTTGCCTGCCCCCAGATCTGCAGGCCGCCCGCTTCGGGATCGAAGCGGGAATAGTGCCCAGGACAGTTGAGGGTCTTGTCGCTCGCGTCATAGTTCAAAGCGAAGCCCTTGTGCGGGCAGATCGTGGTGAAGCCGACGATATCGCCGTCGGGCCCGACCCCGCCCTCGACGGCCTTTCCCAATTTCAGCAGGACTCCGGGCGCGTCGGCATCCGGATAGGCGACATCGAGCGGTTCGTTCGGAGTCAGATCCGCAACGTTGCCCAAGCGGTTGGAGGGATAATCGACCCGCGCCGCGCCGGCGGCCGCCCGGGCTTTCGTCCCGCTCACCGCAACTGCGGCGGCGCCCGCCGTCGCCATGGCACCGCTCTTCAAAAAGCTTCGGCGGCCTATCTCGGCCATCTTTCGGCAGCGCATTGAGACCTCCCTCGGTGTGATTTATGATTGTCGCCAATAAACCGAACGGACGAGACGCCAAGTGTCGGGGGTGCGCGCCCACCGCTAGACAATGCAACCCAAAGCACCGCCCGCCGCGCTCGCGCGGCGCACCCTTGAGCTGACTCTCAGACGTGAAGTTTATCGTCCATCGTCGAATTGCGATTAATTGAGAAAACATGCCTGCTGTCAAGCTTTCAACGCGACTTGCGCCTGCCGCGGTCCAGGAGGACAGCGAGAGTCTCGCGCTCCTCGCCAAGGCGCTCGCTCACCCTGCCAGGTTGGGTATCGTGCGCCTGTTGCACGAGAAGCAGACCTGCATCGGCTGTGACATCGTCGATCAGATCGGGCTCGCCCAATCGACGACCTCCGAGCACCTGCGGATCCTCAAATCGGCCGGGATTATCACCGGCGAGATCGAGCGTCCGCGGGTCTGCTACTCCCTCAACCCCGCGGCTTTGGAGCCGCTAAGCGAATTGCTCCAAGAGGTTACCGGGGCGCCGCGGGCTCGCAAGAAAACCGCCTAAGCGTCGCGATGGCGACCTCGGAACGCTGTTCGAACATCCGGGCGGCGCTCATGCGTGGCATTGGCCTTCGCGCCCGCGCATCTAGCGTGGGCCGCCGCCCGGCCCAGCCGCACGCTCAGTCTCGCACGCAGCCTTCCGCTCGCACTCCCCCTCAGCCATCCACCGGGCGGCAGACGATGCGTTGGCGCTCGGCGATCATGGCCGCGGTGTCGGCGCGGTAGTCCTGGAAGTAGGGCGCCGCGTCGTGCGCCGCGAGGGCCGCGTCGTCGCGATAGAGCTCGTAGAGGACGCAGTCGTCGGCGCTGTCCTCGGGCAGCAGGATGTCGAAGCGCTGGCAGCCCGGCTCGTGGGCGCGCACGTTCTCGCGATGCTGAAGCAGGCGGGCGACGAAGGCGTCGCGCTGGCCGGGGTGAAGGCGAATCTCGACGACCAGGGCGATCGCGGTCATGGCTGCTGCGTCCTTCTGTTGTGAGTTCGGCCGCTATGCGTTCGGTTGCTGTGCGTTCGGCGGCGCCGGCCTGCGCCGCGCGCGGGCCCTTGGCGGGCGGCGCGCCGCGACGATCTCAGCGACGACCCCGGCGTCGTTCGGCGCTAGTGGTAGAAGGTCACCTCGACCCGGCGGTCGGCCGGGTCCGCGCCCTCGATCACCTTGCCGATCAGCGAGTCCTTGGTGTCGCCGAAGGCCTCGCCGCGGCCGACCACCTGGAACGTCTTGTCGCCCAGGCCCTTTTCCTTGAGGAAGGCGGCGACCGTCTCGGCGCGCTCCAGCGCGAGCTTCTTGTTGAGCGCCGTGTCGCCGGTCTTGTCGGCCTGGCCGATCACGCAGACCTCGAGGCTGGGGTTGGTCTGGAACCGTTCGGCGGCGGACTCCAGCCAGGCTTTCTCGTCCGGCGAAAGCTCGGCGCTGCCGGTCGGGAACTTGATGACGTGCGGCGTGGTGCCCTTGAGGCCCTTGGGCCGCGTGCAGTCGTCGGCCTGTGCCGTGGCCGCGCCCGCCGCGATCAGGCAAGCGGCGACGGCGATCCAAAGGCCACGGCGCTGTCTCGAAATCTGCATCTCTGCCTCCCGCATTGGCTCAGCCAGCAGCGCACGATATCCCGTTCCCATGTCGAGTCCAAGACGCCGCGCCGGGGGCGGGGCGGGGTCCGGGTTCGACCCGCCGCGGCGCTCGGGTGGGGCGCGGCCTCGCCGCTTGCCGACCCCGGCCTGGGCTTTCTATCCTGTCGGGCCCCGATCGAGGAGAGCCCCGTCGTGTCCAGCTCCGGCGTGAGAATGCCGCCGCCCGCTTCGCCCAAGCCGCCCGGCTCGCCCGGCGCCCCCGCTGCGCCGGGGCGGGCGGACGACGGCCCGGCCTTCGACGAGCCCTGGCAGGCCGAAGCGTGGGCCCTGGCGATCTCGCTGCAGGACGCCGGCCACGTCACGGCGGCGGAATGGTCCGCCGCGCTGGGGGCCGAGATCCTGGCGGCCCAGGCGCGCGGCGACCCAGACGACGGCTCCACCTATTACCGCCACGTGCTGGCGGCGCTCGAGCGCCTGGCGGGCGAGAAGGGGCTGGCCAGCCGCGCCGCCCTGCTGAACCGCCGCCGGGCCTGGGAAGAGGCCTACCGCAGCACGCCGCACGGCCGGCCGGTCGCCTTGCCGCGCCGGCGCGACGATTAGCCGCGGGCGCCCGACGAGCCGCCGACCACCGCAGACCACCGCAGACCACCGCAGGCCCTCCGGATCGGCGGTGGACCGCCGCCGGACCGCGCATGAGCGGGCGCGCCACGCCCGCAGCCGGCGCGGCTTCTCCCGGCAATGCCCGACAATCGATCGAATTTCTCTCGAAATTGACAGGCATTTTTCACAAAGATGTCAGAATGTATAATAAAAATCGAGATAAATACGCCTAAAAATAAGTATAATCTCGCGCGAGCGATAATATTGATCTCAATTTGTACATAAATCTCATGGCGATTCATTGCGACGTTCAGAGCTTGTTAACAAATTAGATCTAATTTTGCGGAAATATAGTTTGCATGCGAGCCGGCTTTTTCGCAAAGGCTTCGCGGTTTGGGGGAATAGAGGAAGATGAGGAAGTCGGGGGAAGCGATCCGTCCGCAAGGTCCGCGTCGTCTCGGTCTCGCTGGCGCGTGGCTGCGGGGGTTCTGCCAGGACGCCCATGGCGGCGCCATGGTCTACATCGGCGTCATGCTGCCGGTCATGCTGGGGGTCACCGGGCTCGCCCTCGACGGCTCGCTCTGGTACGCCCAGAAGCGCAGCGTCCAGGCGATCGCGGACACGGCGGCCTATTCGCTCGTGCTCGAGGCGGCGCGCAGCGGCGACGCGGGCCTCGCCCGGGCGGCGGCCAGGGACGACGCGGTCCTCGCCGGCCTCGACGAAACCGCCGGCGACCGGATCAGATTCAACATCCCGCCGCGCTCCGGCGCATTCGTCGGCTGGTCCGGCTATTTCGAGGTCATCGTCGAGCGGCCGGCCCAGGTCCTGCTGGCGGGCTTTTTCGTCGGCGGCTTCGACACCGCGGCGCGGGCGGTCGCGGGCGGCGGCCAAGCCGGTCCGCCGCCCTGCCTGCTGGCCAGCGATCCCAGCCAGAAGGACGCCTTCAAGGTCAACAACGGGACGGTGAACACCTCCGGCTGCGACATCCAAATCAACTCCAGCGACGACAGGGCCCTGAACGTCGCCAGGAACGGCACCGTCGTGGCCGACACGATCAACGTCGTCGGCAACTACGTCAGCAAGGGCACCCTCTCGACGATACCCAACGTCGATATGCCGCCGGTGACCGATCCGCTGGCCGGCCTGCCGACGCCCGCGACGTCGGGCTGCGACTACACCGACGCGTCGTTCAGCAACGGCCGCCATACCCTCTCGCCCGGCGTCTACTGCGGGGGGATCCAGGTCTCCGGCAAGGCCGAGGTGACCCTGGAGCCCGGCACCTACGTCATGTCCGGGTCGTCCGGCGCTGGCCTGTCGGTCTCCGGCCAGGGCTCCGTCGCCGGCGAGGGCGTCACCGCCTACTTCGACGGCGACACCAGTCTCAAGGTGACCGGCAAGGGCATGCTCGATCTCGCCGCGCCGACCGGCGGGACCTACGCCGGCGTCTTGTTCTACGGCAACCCGAACGCCGACCCGGGCACCGAGCACATGGTGGCGGGCAACGGCAGCGCGATCGTCGACGGCATCATGTATTTCCCCAACGCCATCGCCAAGATCAACGGCAACGGCAACACCACGGCGAACTCGTCGATCTCGGCGCTCATGGCGCGCGAGCTTCGCTTCGGCGGCAACGGCACCCTCAACTTCCACATCGCCGAGGACGCGGTCCTTCCGCCCGCCCTGCAGGCGAGGCTGACGTTGGTGGAATAGGCGGCCGCTCGGCGAGCCCGCGCGCAAAGCACACGACAGGAGGCCAGACCCAATGGACCAGATCCGCATGGACAAGATCCGCTGCGACGCGCCGCGCGGACGCCCGCGCATCCGGGCCGCCGCGCCCGCCATCGCTCGGCGTTCACCGGTTTTGAAGGAATCCGGCGTCAAAATGGGCCGCGAGACCGCTCTTGCTGACAGTCAGGCCACGTCGTTGACGCAGGTTGCCACCATAGGCGTCGCCCGCCGCGCGGGCCGCTTGCTCGGCCTGGGGTTGGCCGGCCTCGGGTTGGCCGGCCTGCTCTGGGCGCTGCCGGCCGGCTCGGCGCTGGCTGGGTTCGCGTCCGCCGTGGCGGCCTACGAGCGCGGCGAGCTTCACCTGGCGCTTCACGAATTCGAAAGCCTGGCCGCCGCCGGCGACCGGCGCGCCGCGCCCTATCTCGAGGCCATCCGAGGACGGCTGGAGGAAACCGGCGCCGCGCGGCAAGGCCTCGACCGCTTCGCGCATGGCCATGACCGGCCGGCGCCGCCGCCCGCCGCCCCCCGGCCGCGGAGCCTCGATCGCTTCGCCCATGCCCAGCTCCATGACTGGCCGAGACCGGCGCCCGCCGCTCCGGCGGTGGCGGCACGGACGACACCGACGGCATCGGCGCCAGCCACAGCATCGGCCGCGTCGCGATCGGCCCCGCGCGTGGTGGTGCCCCGGCACGAGTCGGTCTGGTCGTCCGCGTTCCATCTGCCGGGCGACGCGACGGTGATCGGCCTGCAGTACGTCGCGGAGTTTCTCGATGCCGAGACCCTCGGGGGAGAGCTTCGCGCCATCAGCCGTAACAGTAACGAGATCGCGCTCTCGGTCCTGGCCGGGGTCTGGTGGTTGGCGATTGTCCGGGGCGCGGTCGGACTGGCGATCGGTATCGCCCAAGCCCTGAAGGCGGCGGCGCCGATGCGGAAGGCAAGACGCTATGGGTGAGGCGAGGGTAATGGCCGCGACGCGGCCCGGCGGCGACGCCACTGCCGCGCATCAGGTCGCGCATCAGGCCGGGTATCAGGCTGCGGCGATCGGGCGAGACGGGATCCGCGACCGCCTGCTGGCGGAGATGGATCCGGCGGTCGCCCAGTCCTTCACGGACCAGCAGGTGCGCGAGCTGGAGCGCGTGCTGGCCGCGCCCGCCGCGAGGCCGGTGCCGGTCGACATCCGAATCACGGTGCCGTTCTACCGCCGCGGTTTCTTCATCGCCGTCCTGGCCGGCCCGGAGCGGCGCTCGCCGGCCCGCCGCAGGAAGGATCGGGCGGCACACGCGCTTTGGACCTTCTGGAACCTGTGCTGCTTCGCGGTCGTTTCGATCCTGTCGGTGCCGACCGCGATCGGCCTGCTTCACATCCTGGCCGAGGGACTCTGAGACGATGGCCGGATCCGACGGTGTCACCGAGGCCGATCGGCCCGAGCTCGGCGCGAACACCGTGTTGATCGAGCGCGAGCGCCGCTTCGATGCGCCGGAGCTCGACGCCGAGCATGGTGCCGAGCAGGGCGCTGACCGCAGTGCCCCGAGCATCGGGGCTCGCCGCCGAGAACGCCGCCGCGACGCCTCGGCCGGCGCCGACGTGGTGGCGAGCCCGCCCGCCGCGACGCCCGGCCGGTTCGTCCAGATCGCCAAGTGGGGCGGCTGCTTCACCGCCCTGGTCTTCGCCATCGGCGGGCTGCTGACCGACCTTGTCTCGTCGGGCGACACCTATGAGGCCGTGAGCCGCGGCAGTTGGATCATCGTCGCGATCTCGATGGCCTTCGGCCTGACCGGCGTCGTCCTCGACCGCTCGCACAAGCTGCCGGACTCCACCGATCCCACCCTGAGCGACCGGCCGTGAGCGCCGCGTCGCCCGCCGGTCGTTTGCCGCTCTTGTGGCGCGGATCGTTTGGCGCTAGGCAAGACTAGGTAGGGCTAGGTAGGGCTAGGCAGGGCTAGGCAGGGGGTGCGCCGTCGAGGCGGCGCGTGGGAGGTGCCATGGACACGGTGCTCGATCTCGAGCGTTATCCCCTCGACCGGCTCGACGGTCCGGCGGGCCAGGCCTTGCTGGCGCGCTGCCGGCGCGGGCTCGAGGACCGCGGTCTGTTCAATCTCGAGGGCTTGGTGCGCCGGCCGGCGCTCGAGCGCTGCGTCGCGGAGCTGACGCCGCTGTTCGACAGCGTCGCCTTCACCCACCGGCGCAGCCACAACATCTATTTCGACGACGCGCTCTCGGCCCCGTCGGACCACCCGGCCCTGCGGCGGGTCGAGACGGTCAACCGCACGATCTGCGCCGATCAGATCCCGGCGAGCATTCTGTGCCGCATCTACGAATGGCCGCCCTTCATCGAGTTCATCGCCGCGGTTCTCGACAAGCCCCGGCTGCACGTCATGGCCGACCCGCTCGCCCGGGTGAACGTCATGGCCTATCGCGCCGGCGAGGCCCTCAACTGGCACTTCGACCGGTCCGAGTTCACCACCACCCTGCTGCTGCAGGCGCCCGAGTCCGGCGGCGCGTTCCAGTACCGCAGCGATCTGCGTAGCGAATCCGACGCCAATCTCGACGGCGTCGCGCGGCTGCTGGCGGGCGAGGACGCGGC